>NZ_DJDV01000075.1:0-29118 GCF_002431195.1 Sphingobium sp. UBA5915
AAGCCGGGTTGCTCCCCGATAGCTCAGCGGTAGAGCATTCGACTGTTAATCGAATGGCCGTAGGTTCGAATCCTACTCGGGGAGCCACTTTCCACTCCACATATGCGATGATCCTGCACTGACAGGCGCCGTGCATCCGGTCTATGCCGTCTGTCGCAAGGAGTGTCCGATGTCTGATTCCCCCGCCATCCAGATTGCCGATGTGCTGGACGCCGCCCGTCTGCTCGACGGTGTAGCGGTGCGCACGCCACTGATCGAGAACCGCGTGCTCAATGAACGCATTGGCAGCCGCATCTTCATCAAGTTCGAAGGCGCGCAGCATACCGGATCATTCAAATTCCGCGGTGCCTATAATCGCCTGGCGCGCCTGTCACCAGAAGAACGGGCCGCAGGCGTGGTCGCCTGGTCATCGGGCAATCATGCGCAGGGCGTCGCCTGCGCCGCGCGCATGCTCGACATGCTCGCTACCATCGTCATGCCGTCCGACGCGCCCGCCATCAAGGCCGACAACACGCGCGCGATGGGCGCCCGCATCATTCCCTATGACCGGTTGACCGAAAGCCGGGAAGACATCGCGATCCGCCTCGCCCGCGACGGCGGCGCAACCCTGCTTCCCTCTTTCGACGATCCGCATGTCATGGCAGGCCAGGGCACGGTCGGCTTGGAAATATTGGATCAGGCGCAGGAGGCGCAGGCCCATATCACGCAAATCCTGGTGTGCTGCGGCGGTGGCGGACTGATCTCCGGCATCGCCACGGCCGTCAAGGCAGCGCGCCCCGATATCGCGCTCTACAGCGTCGAACCGGACGGCTATGACGATACGGCCCGATCACTGACCAGCGGCGTGCGCGAGCAGGTGGCGCCAGGCGCAACATCCATCTGCGACGCTCTGCTGGCCCCCAGTCCGGGCGCCCTCACCTTTCCGATCAACCAAATGTTGCTGGCAGGTGGCCTCGCGGTCAGCGACGCAGAGGTGCGCGCCGCGATGCGCTTTGCCTTCTCGACGCTGAAACTGGTGACAGAACCGGGCGGAGCCGTGGCCTTGGCGGCACTGCTCGCGGGCAAGGCTCCGCCCTGTGGTGGAGGAGATCGGGTCGTGGTCATTTCCGGCGCCAACGTCGATCCTGATCTGTTCGCGGACATCATCAGCGGAAATGATTGAGGGCGGCGGGACAATTTCTCTCCTCCCCCTTGCCAAGCCCCGCCTGGCGCTGCATATGCGCGGCCTGCCCGGCTCAGTGCGGGGCCGCTCCCCGATAGCTCAGCGGTAGAGCATTCGACTGTTAATCGAATGGCCGTAGGTTCGAATCCTACTCGGGGAGCCAATTTTCACCCATATCGTCCCGAAAAAAGAAACGCGCAGAACCGGGATGGCTCCGCGCGCTTCACGTCATGCTGGGGACGAAACGGGATCAGCGCGCGGCGTATTGCCGGCCGCGACCAGAGACCGCCCAGCGCTGTGGCGTAGCACCAGGCGCGGTTTCGCGCACGAAGCATTGCCCATGCTGCGACCGGATCATGCGACATGCGGTCATCGCGTCATTGCGGTCGGCAAAGCCGCTCACCGCCAGTCGATGATAAAGCCGACCGCCAACCTTCGCCTGGCTGGTCAGCACGGGAAAGGCGCCGAGCGCGCTGTTCCGGCCAGCCATGGCGGTCCATTTCTCGCGCGCGATCGCGGCACTGTCATAAGCGCCCAATTGCACGACCCAGTTGCTGGCATTGGAGGCCGGCTTGATGAAGGCGGCCTTCTGCATCCGTGCGGCCGGCTGGCGGGCAACGGCCTGCTTGATGACTGCGGCGGGCTTGGCCTTTGGCAGCCGCGAATTGCGATTCTCCACGATGAAGTCACGTGCGGCAACGCGCGTGATCGGAGCAGCGGCGACCATCGGCTTGGGAACAGGCTGCACTTCAGGCGCGGCATCGGCGAAGGCGACCGGCTCAACGTCCGCCGCCGGCTGAGAAACCGCTTCCGGCGCGGCGGCTGCCAGAGCGACCGGATCAGCGGCAGCCGCTTCGGGCGCCAAAGGCGCAAGCGCAAGCATTGCGGGCTGCCCCGCATCGGCTTCGTTCATGGTCACGCCCATCAGTGCGGCAACACGCTGCGGCGCAAGCGCGGGCGCGGCAAGTTGCGCCCATTCCGTCACGCGCTTGTTGGCGTCGGCGGGGTCGAGGTCCATTCCCACCACCAATCGCGCATCTTTCCAGCGGCCCGCCAGGGCATAGGCATAGGCCAGATTCTGCCGCGTGCGCGCGGTCGCCGAAGGATCGTGGATCGCCTGCGACAGAATGCGCACTCCGTTATCCGCATCGCCTGCCATCGCCATGGCCAGGCCATAGTCCGACGCCGGGATCGTGTCCGCATGGCCGGCGAGCAGGCTGCGGGCGGCGTCCGATCTCCCCTGCGCCACTTGCACCAGCGCCAGGCTGACGATCGTGCGCGCGTCGCTGCTGCCCAGCGCCAAGGCATCGGACAAAGCTGTTTCCGCCGATGCGAAGCGCCCGGCCAGGACATAGGCGCGCCCGAGCAACTGACGATAATCGCCATTTTGTGGGGCCATCTGGACTGCGGCCTCGGCTGCCTTCACCGCGTCGCCGGCATCGCGATCATCCAGCGCCTTGGTCGCCTTCGCGGCCAGTTTCGCGGCATCGCCCTTGGGCTGGGAGATCGACGCGCGGGGGTGGAATGCCGCCCCCGTGCAACCGACCATGGTGGTGGCGACGATCAGCGAGGATATCGCCGCCTTTCCGAACGTCGTGCGATTCATCATCTTATCCACCCTTCGTCATCGTGCGCCGCCCCTGCGGCAACTGTTCGGCCAGCCGGTCGATTTCCGGCAGGGTCATCAGGAGGTCGTCCAGCGCCTGCGTCAGCATCTGCTGTGCGGACCGACCGGTCACGGCGCTGGCGAGGCGAAGCTTGAGGCGGCGATCCGCGTCAAGACGCAGCGTGAAGGCAGCCTTGCGTCCCTGAGCCACGTCGACGACCGGCTTCACATGCTTCGCCGGCTTACCCCGCTTGGGCTTCGCAGCCTCAGGCGCGGCGTTGATCCGATCGGCCAGATTCTCACGCTCAGTAACAACGGCAGGCACTGGTGCATCCAGCGTGACGCCCATCGGCGTCAGGCCGATCGCGACCGGCTGTTCAACGGGCTGGGGCGCAGGTTCCACGTCGAACCCCATGTCGTTCCATCCCAGATCATCCTGTTGCAGCGCGTTCACCGGCCCGCGGCCAAAGCCGAGCATCGGCCGGCGCATGGCCGGTTGGGCCGCGCCCTTGCGGGCAAGCAGGCCGGACGTCAGCGACGCGAGTGGTTTGGGTTCGCCCATATGCCTGTGCCTCCCTTACTGGCTCACGCGACGGCCAAAGCCGCCGCCGACCGGGCGCGCGGCGACCGTGCCGACGCTGCCATGGGGCACGGAAAAGACCGTGCGGCGAAAATTCTTCTCCAGCCGGTCGGAGACATAGGCCCACAGCGATTCGACTTCGCCGGCGGAGCGACCGCGCGGGTCCACTTCCATCACCGTGCGACCGTCGATCATCGACGCGGCGAAATCGGTGCGATGATGCAGTGTCACCGGCGCAACCGTGCCATGTTGTGACAGGGCGACGGCCGCTTCGGACGTGATCCGTGCCTTTGGCGTGGCGGCGTTGACGACGAAGATCAGCGGCTTGCCCGCCCGCTCGCACAGATCCACCGTCGCGCCCACGGCGCGCAGGTCATGCGGACTGGGACGGGTGGGAACGACAATCAGTTCGGCGACGGAAATCACGCTCTGGATCGCCATGGTGATGGCGGGCGGCGTGTCGATGACGGCGAGTTTGAAGCCCTGCTGGCGTAATATCTCCAGGTCGGACGCCAGACGCGCGACCGTGGTTTGGGCAAAGGCGGGAAATTCCGCCTCGCGCTCGTTCCACCAGTCGGCGAGCGATCCCTGGGGATCGATGTCGATAAGGACGACCGGTCCCGCGCCGGCGCGCTGGGCCTGCACCGCCAGATGCCCGGACAGCGTCGTCTTGCCAGAACCGCCCTTCTGCGATGCCAATGCCAGAATTCGCACGCACTTCCCCCGAAGACATTCCCGTTCCGCAAGGCAATGCCATGGCCGCATCTAAGATTTGGTTAACCGCGCCAAGCCTGTCTGAATGGACACCCGTTTATGCTAACAGCCTCTTAACCTCGTTCGGGCTACAAGCGTCCGACAGTGAATGGGCAGGGATTATGACACGGATGCACATCATGGGGCATAGGATCGGGACGGTGGCGCTGGTGGCGATGCTGGGCATGGGCGCTCCGGCGCTGGCCGATGTGAAGGCAGGCGTCGATGCCTGGCAGCAAGGCGATTATGCGCGCGCCATCAACGAATGGCGGCCTTTGGCGGAAGCTGGCGATCCCGATGCGCAGTTCAACATGGGTCAGGCCTACAAGCTTGGCAGGGGTGTCCAGCCCGATTTCAGGGTGGCGCTCGACTGGTATCGGAAGGCGGCGGCGCAGGGCCATTTGCGCGCCGAAGACAATCTGGGCCTGCTGATGTTCCAACAGGGCGACCGCAGCAATGCCATGCCCTATCTGCAACGCGCCGCGATGCGGGGCGAACCCCGCGCGCAATATATTGTCGGCACGGCGCTGTTTAACGGTGACCTGATCGCAAAGGACTGGGTGCGCGCTTATGCGTTGATGAGCCGCGCGTCGGCCTCGGGCCTGACGCAGGCCACGACCAGCCTGGCCCAGATGGACAAATATATTCCCGACGATCAGCGCAAGCAGGGCCTGGCCCTGGCGGTCAACATTGAAAAGGGCAAAGGCGACCTGTCGGCAAACACGCCTGCCGCACCGGTCCGTCCTGGCCCTTCGTCCGTGCGCGCGACCGACATTCCGGCATCGACGCCGGCGCCCATCGTCAAGGCAAAGCCCGTTCAGCAGGCCGCTGCGGCACCACAGGCAACGCCACAGCCAAAGGCTGAGCCCAAGCCGCAACCACGCCCGGCGCCTGCGCCGGCCGCATCAGGGGATTGGCGGGTTCAGCTTGGCGCCTTTGGTCAGGAAGGCAGCGCGCGTACGCTGTGGGGTCGCTTGACTGGCAAGGTGAGTGGCCTGTCCGCCTATCAGCCCTATTTGGTCCGCGTCGGCAATGTCACGCGGCTTCAGGCTGGCCCCATCGCCACCAGCAGTGACGCGGAACGTCTGTGCAGCCGGATCAAGGCTGCGGGTTCGGAGTGTTTCGCCACGAAGAAGTGACGTCGCGTCACGCCGCCTGTTCCAGCATCCAGTCGCGAAACTGCGCGACGGCCGGTCGGGAAAGCGCCTCAGGCGGATAGACCAGATAATAGGCCTGCTCGTTGGACAATGGACGGGCAAAAGGGACCACCAATGTGCCCGCATCCAGTTCCGGGCGAATGAGAAAGCTGGGGATCAGCGCAACCCCGGCCCCGGCGGCCGACGCCTGGGCCAGCATCAGGAAATGTTCGAATGTCGGGCCAGGTGCCAGTTCGGACGCATCGACCCCGGCCGCCGCCAGCCATCGGGGCCACGCATCCCTGCGGGACGTCTGGCTGAGCAGCGGAACATTCAGCAGGTCTGCGGGCGTCCGCAATGGATGGGCCGCAAGCCAGTCGGGCGCGCAGACGGGAATGGCCTCTTCGCGGAACAGAAAGTCCATCTGCACCCCCGGCCAGTCCTTCGCGACACCGAAATGGACAGCTGCATCGAAATCCTCATGGGTGAAATCAAAGGGCTGCGAGCGCGCGGCGAAGTCGATCACCAACTCAGGATGTCGAGCCGTCAGCAGTGGCAGGCGCGGCGCAAGCCAGCGCATGCCAAAGCTCGGCAGCGTTGCGATGCGCAGCGCGGTCTGCGGAGCGCGGGCCGCCGCACGAGCCGTCGCCTGGCGGATGCGATCCAGCGCGGGAAGCAACGCGTCGGCATAGACCCGTCCGGCATCGTTGAGGCGCACGCGGCGACCGATCCGGTCGAATAGCGGCGTTTGCAACATCGCTTCCAGTTGCGCGATCTGGCGGCTGACCGCACTCTGCGTCAGGCCGATCTCCTCTCCGGCGCGAGAAAAGCCACCATGGCGCACCGCTGCCTCGAACGCGGTCAGTGCGCTCATCGGCGGCAACCATTTGCGCGGTTCATTCATTCCCTAAGCTCATCTGCATATGACAGGACACCATTTGTCTTAACTGCCATATCCTGCGACAATCCGTCTGTCATGCCGGAGCATTTATATGTCGAATGAGAATATGAGCACCATCGAACGGCTGGTGATGAGCACCCTTGGCGACGTTGATGGCCGACGCACGCTGGACATGCTGGACATCGCCCCCGCACTGCTGGCGGAACGCAGTGGTCAGGTGTCGCGCGCGGCTTTCGCCATGGCGATGAATGTCGCGCTATTCCACGATTTGCTGAGCCGCGTGCCGAGCGGCCACGCCTATGTCGCCGACGCGCTGGCCAGTGGCCGCCGGATCGTGTTCGACCATGGCGCGCTGCGCAGCATTCGCTTTCCCGACGGCCCGACCGGTGATCTCCCCGGTGGCGAGGATGCCTTCACCCGCATCTTCCTGCCGCTGGGCTATGAAATGGCGGCTATTTATCCACTCGACCGGCTAAAGATGACCGGGCGCGCCTATCGCCACATCGATCATCCCGACGCGATTCCGCAGTTCTTCCTTTCCGAACTCCATGTCGACCGCTTCGACCCCGAATTTTCCGAAGCCGCCCGGCGTGTGTTCGGCACCTCACGCGATCCATTGGACGATGAGGCGAAGGCTGTACTCAATCGCTTTGCAGCCGGTGAAGCTGTCGCCTTCGATGTCGCGCTGGCCGCCCTGCCGACCATTGTCGCCGCCTTCGACCGGCAGCATAGCCCCCCGGCCTTCGCTGACTATCAGCTGCTGCTATCGCGTTCCAACGAAGCGGCCTGGATTGCGACCGAGGGCAATGCCTTCAACCATGCGACCGATCGCGTGCCCGATGTCGCCACACTGGCCCAACGACTGAAAGACGAAGATCGCCCGATGAAGGAGCGGCTGGAAATCTCCGCCAGCGGTCGCGTGCGCCAAACGGCATTTCGCGCGGACAGCGTCATGCGCCCGTTCGCCGAGGGAGATACGCGCCAGGTTTCCGGTTCTTTCTTCGAATTTATCAGCCGGGACATCGACCCCGAAACCGGGCTGATCGACCTGGCGTTCGACACCGGCAACGCGACCGGCATATTTGCGATGACGAGCGCACAGGAAAAAGCGCAGGAAAGGACGACCCGGTGACCGATATGCTGCAATCTTTCGACCCTGCATCGCGTGAACTTATCTGGGAAGGACCAGTGGCGCGCTCCGCCGATTGCGCGCGCGCCATCTCCACAGCCCGCGCCGCCCTGCCCGGCTGGCGCGCGCTGCCCGTGGACGATCGGATCGCCATCATCCGCAGCTATGCCACCATATTGGGCGATCGACGCGCGGAACTGGCGCAACTTATCTCAAGGGAAACCGGCAAACTACTGTGGGAAAGCGATGCCGAAGTCGGGTCGATGATCGCCAAGGTCGAGGTGTCGATCAAGGCGCATGCCGAACGCACGGGCGAACGCGCCGCCGACATGCCCTTTGGCCGCGCGGTACTGCGGCATCGCGGCCATGGCGTGATGGCCGTGCTTGGCCCCTATAATTTCCCCGGCCATCTGCCCAATGGTCATATCGTGCCCGCTCTCATCGCGGGCAATGCCGTGGTGTTCAAGCCATCGGAAATCACGCCCGCCACCGGCGCAGCCATGGCCGATGCCTGGACGGCGGCAGGCCTGCCCGATGGCCTGTTGACCGTCGTTCAGGGCGGTCGCGCGACCGGCGAAGCGTTGGTCGCTGGCGATATTGACGGCTTGCTCTTCACCGGATCAGCGGGCGCTGGCGCAGCACTGCGCCGGGCTCTGGTCGATCGGCCGCACGTCATCATGGCGCTGGAATTGGGCGGCAATAACCCGCTGATCGCCTGGGACAGCCCGGATGATGCCGCGTCAATCATTATCAACTCCGCTTTCATCACGACCGGTCAGCGCTGTTCCTGCGCGCGCCGGTTGATCGTTCCCGACGGCGCGACCGGTGACGCCATCGTAGAGGCGACGGCCGCTCTGTCAGCCAGACTGCCGATTGCCGCCTGGAACGAGCAGGGCGAAGCGTTCATGGGACCTTTGGTGTCGGATCAGGCTGCCGCCAGCGCCCACAGGGCTGTCAGCGACCTGATCGCGCGCGGCGCGCGCGTAATCCGCCCCTTTGAAGGACTGGACGATCGCAGCGCCGCCTTCGTAACGCCCGCCATATTGGACATGACCGGCGTCGATGCTCCGGACGCGGAAATTTTCGCGCCGGTCCTCTCTGTAATGCGCGTGCCCGATTTCGATGCGGCGATGGCCACGGCGAACGCCACCAGTTTCGGACTTTCCGCCGGCCTGATATCGCAGGACGAAGCACTCTGGCGCCGCGTGGTGGAAGAAAGCCGCGCCGGCGTCGTCAATCGCAACCGCCCGACGACGGGCGCTGCGGGCAATATGCCGTTCGGGGGCCTGGGCGCATCGGGTAATCACCGTCCCAGTGCCTATTATGCCGCGGACTATTGCGCCTATCCGATCGCCAGTTTCGAAGCCGACGGCGTCAGCGCGGTTCCGGTTAACGGGTTGAACAGCTGAATGGCTTAGGGCAACGGCATAATCCGCATATCGTTGGAGGGGCCGTTGCCGCACGTTGCTGATTCATCCTGGGTGCTGACTTTGGTCTGCGCCGATCGTGTCGGCATCGTCGCCGCCGTCAGCCAGTTTCTTGCGGAGCGAGGCGGGTTCATCACTGACAGCCAGCAATATGCCGATCGCGACGCGGACCTGTTCTTCATGCGCGTCGCGTTCGAGGCAACCGACGATCGGATGCGCGATACCCAGACCCTGCGCGCGGACTTTGCCACGATCGGTACGCGCTTCGTGATGGATTGGTCGCTGGAAGAAGCGCGCCACCGTCCCCGCATGCTGATTGCGGTGTCGAAGGGATCGCACTGCCTGGCCGATCTGCTGCACCGGTGGCAGGCCGGTATGCTGGCGGTAGATATCATGGGCGTCGTGTCCAACCATCCCGACATGCGGCGCATCACCGAATGGCATGGCATCCCCTATCATGAGTTACCGCCGAACGGCGACAAGGCAGCGCAAGAGGCCGCGTTGCTCGATATTTTCGAGCGCGGCCGTTCCGATTATCTGATCCTGGCCCGCTATATGCAGGTGCTATCGGAGCAGCTGGTCGATCCGCTGGCGGGGCGCTGCGTCAACATCCACCACAGCTTCCTTCCTGGCTTCAAGGGCGCGCGCCCCTATCACCGGGCGCATGAGCGCGGAGTCAAGCTGATCGGTGCGACCGCACATTTCGTCACCGCCGACCTGGACGAAGGCCCGATCATCGAACAGGCGGTCGAGCGCGTCGATCATCGCGCCACACCGGAAGACCTTATCCGCATCGGCCGCGATATCGAGGCGCAGGTGCTTGCCCGTGCGGTTTCCTGGATCGCCGACCGGCGCGTGCTGCTCAATGGCGGCAAGACGGTCGTTTTCCGGTAGGCGCCTAATTTTCTGGGCAACCGAATCGCCCTGCTCAGGCGCTGTGGAGCTTGTAGACCGTCAAAAGCCAATGCGCGCTTTTCAGCCGACCAAGCTGTACAAAAACCAGCCTACAATCAGCAGGCTGGAGATAATGCAGATACGGTCGCCGAAAACATCAATACGAGACATGAATAGACATCCTTCACCCAGGAGCGATCTTCGTCGCTTCTGGCGAAAGATTACAACAAAGCGGCCGTTAACGAAACTGGAAAATTGCGAAATGTGAAGGCCAGCTTGGAATAAAAATCGAAGGCTGATCGCGGCTAATCGTGCCTGGCAATATCATCTTCAGCCACCGGAAGCTGGTGGCGAAGATATGCCGCTGTCGCCTCTTCAGCCCCCAGATAGGCTTCCTGCCAGCGGGCGCTCCAATATTTCAGGTCCTGCAAATCGATGCGCGCGCCCGAAACCGCGCAGAGCACAAATTGCCCGGGCCGGATGATCGCAAAATCCGCCGCATCATATTCCAGGACGGCCAAGCCCGGGACATCGCCGATCATCTGCATCAATCGCCCGTCAGGATACGATCGACCAGTTGCTTTACGGTCGGGACGAATCCATTCGAATAGAAGGGATCCTGCTTGAAACGATAGGCCGCATGGCCCGCAAATAGCAGATTCTTGTCGAGATCGCCGCCATGAACCGATTCCTGGAGCGATTTCTGGATGCAGAAGCTGCGTGGATCGGCCAGGCGGCCAGTGGAGTTGGTTTCGCTATCCATCCAGCTGGAAAAGGCGCATTGGCTGAGGCAACCCATGCAATCGGTCTGATCCTTGCGGATTTCCGCTTTTTCTTCTTCGGTCACGAACACCAGCGTATTGTCTGGCGTTTTCAGGGCGGAGGTGAAGCCAGCGCCAAACCATTGGCGGGCGCGCTGAAGATCGCCCAGCGTCACCCAGAAATTCCTGCCCTTTACGCCAACATCCAGCTGATGCGTGTGGTCGCCCGCCTGTTCCGTGCTGAAAGGAATTTGCCGTTCCGACCGCGCTTCGAGCGACCGCAGGAAAGGATTGCGGATCGCCGAACTGTAGAAACCGGTCGGCGAAAATTTGTGCAGCAGAACGTCACCAGGCTCCAGGTGCAGCAGGCGATCTTTCCATTCCTGGGGGATGGGGCTTTCCTGCGTCAGCAACGGACGAGTGCCGAACTGGAACATGATGGAGCCAAGTTCGGGGTTATCGATCCAGTCGTTCCAGTCCTTGAGCGCCCAGACACCCCCGGCCATGACGATGGGCACATCATCCGAAATGCCGCCTTCGCGCATCGTGTCGCGCAGTGCCTTGACGCGGGGATAGGGATCCTGCGGCGCACGTGGATCCTCGGCATTGGAAAGGCCATTATGGCCGCCGGCCAGCCACGGATCTTCATAGACCACCGCCGCCAGCCATTCCGACGCCTTGGAATAGGCACGCTTCCACAAAGCGCGGAAGGCGCGACCCGAAGACACGATGGGCAGATAGGACACGTCATAGGATGCCGCGATTTCGGAAAGCTTGTAAGGCATGCCCGCGCCGCAGGTGACGCCTGCCACCATGCCGCGCGTCTTTTCCAATACGCCATGCAGCACGCGCTGCGCGCCGCCCATTTCCCATAGGACGTTGATGTTGATCGCGCCCTTGCCCCCGGCAATCTCGAACGCGCGCTTCACCTGCTCGACCGCGCCATCGATCGCATAGGCGATCAGTTCTTCATGCCGGTCGCGCCGGGTGCGGCCATGGTAGATCTGGGGAATGATGTTACCGAAACTGTCATAGCTGTCCGCGTTGACTGCGGACACTGTTCCGATCCCACCGGCAGCTGCCCACGCACCTGAACTGGCGTGGTTGGACACGGCGACACCCTTGCCGCCTTCGACCAGCGGCCAGACTTCGCGGCCGCCATAGACGATGGGCTTCAACCCCTTGAACAACGACATCTCCTGCACATGCGCCCGATCCATGTCCGGGTAAAGCGACCTTATAGCAGCATCGGCTGCCCATGACGAATTTCGCGCGCCCTAGCGCAAAATCATGGGGCTGGCCAGAGCTTCGCCGTAGAGAGACGCATAAGCATTTACCATAGTTTCCTCCGCGAAATCGCGGGCGGCGCGCGCCTGATTGGCGGCGCCTAGCCGGGCACGCAGTTCAGTGTCAGCAGCCAGTTGCCCGAGCGCGTGAGCCAGCCCTTGCTCATCGCATACGACGAAGGGGCGGTTTTCCGGCGCAACCATGTTGGCGACATCACCGACATCCATCGAAGCAGCAGGCAGTCCGGCGGCCATAGCCTCCACCAGCGAAATCGGAAATTGCTCGCTATCCGAAGACAGGGCAAAGATATCGAACAGACCGACGAAGCGCCAGGGGCGGTCAAGAAAGCCCGCCATGTGCATATCGTGCAGTCCGTGGGCGGCTGCCTCGGCGATGATCGCCGCTCGCTCAGGCCCTTCCCCCACCACGACCAATTGCAGCCGATCCTTGTGCGCTGCGACCGCACGGACCAGCCGGGGGATATTCTTGACCGCGCGCAATCCGGCAAGCGTGCCGACCAGCAGCTTGCCGGGCGTGCGCACCAGACCGGGAATTGCGTCTGTCACGGGCGGGACGCCATAGCGCGCGACGTCAATGCCATTGCGGATAAGGTGCAGCCTATGCGCGGGTTGCTTCCAGACGTTGCACGCAATGCCTTCCAGCAGCACCGAAGGCACGACAAGGCCATGCGCCCTTTGGAGCGCAATGCGGCGAAAAAGATTCCGCTTGGTCTTTAATCCCTCTGCCTCATCCGCATTGAAGCCATCTTCATGATGGATGAGCGGCGGCAGCCCCTTGGCCGTCCCGCCGCCCAGGCGATGGGCCATCACTGCGTCCATCGCCCCCCAATTATAAGTCAGGACAAGGTTGAAGCCTTTGAGGAAAGCACGGATTTCGCGATAGCGCGCAAAGCCGGGCTTGCCCGCAAAGGACGGGGCATCGGGATAAGCGACCTCAATACCCGGATCGATGGCGTCGCGCGCGCCCATGGCGAACGGATCGGCGCTCATAATGCTGTGGCGCGCCTTGTCGCCCCAGATGTTCATCAGGCGGGTTGCGCGCGCTTCCTTACCGCCGAGGGAAAAGCTGCCATGGACATGGAGAATATGCGGTGGTTCAGCCACGCAACACCCGATCGAGCAGCCGGTCGATCGCAGCCAGACTCTCGGGTTCGTCGAGCACTGGCGCATGGCCCACATCAGGCACGGTGACCAGTTCAGCGCTTTCGCCAATGTCGCGCGCCATCCGAAGGGCATTGTCGGCGCTCAGCAGATCGGAACGCGCCCCGCGCAGCAGCAGCGTCGGAATACCGCCAAAGGCGGGCATGACGGGCCACATATCGACCCCGGTTTCGCTGCCCATCGCGCGAATGGGTTCGGCAATCTTCATGTCATAGTCCAGCACGATGCGCCCGCCGCTGTTGAGGCGATAGAGGCGCTTGGCCATGGCGATCCATTGTTCCAGGCCATAGCGCGGATAAACGTCACCATTGGCGTCAGCGAGCGCGCGGGCGGCATGAACCCAGGTCGGATGGGATTGCCCGACGCCGACATAGGAGCGGATGCGGTCAAGCCCGGCGGGGTCCAGCGCCGGGCCAACATCATTGAGCAACGCGCCCGCAAGCCATTCGCGATGGGTGGCAGCGATCAACATGGTAAGGATGCCGCCCAGCGACGTTCCGATCGCGACGAATCTGGTGATCGCCAGATCGGCAAGCAGGCGGCTGATATCCTGGAGATAGGTCAGCGGCACATAGCTCATTGCGTCCTTGGCATAGGCGCTTTCCGCACGGCCGCGCATGTCGGGACAGATAAGGCGCCATTGGCCCGAAAGTCGTTCAGCCAGCGGCTCGAAATCGCGCGCATTGCGCGTCAGGCCGGGCAGGCAAAGCAAAGGCGGCCGACCATCATCGGCGCCTTGCCTGATATAATCCCGATAATGGAGCCGCAGCCCGTCGGGTGACCACCAATATCCATCCGTATAGCCGGTCAAACTTGATCCTTCCGCCCTGACACCCCCATATCGCCGCATGAGCCAGACGCCGCAAGCCGCCAATTATCGTCCCGCGACCGAAATCGACGCGTTGATGCCCGACATCGCCGATCCAGTGGCCGCCGCCGATTTCCCACAGACCATCCTGCGCTATCGCAATGACCGTGCTGCGGCTGATGTTGGGCTCGATGGGCTGACCGATGATGCCTGGATCGCCCATTTCGGCCGCTTTGCGCCGCTTGCAGGCAGCCTGCCCCAGCCGCTGGCGCTGCGCTATCATGGCCACCAGTTCCGCCATTACAATCCCGACATCGGTGATGGCCGCGGGTTCCTGTTTGCCCAGTTGCGCGACCGCCAAGGCCGCCTGATGGACCTTGGCACCAAGGGTTCGGGACAAACCCCCCATAGCCGATTTGGCGACGGGCGGCTGACGCTGAAGGGCGGCGTGCGCGAGATTCTGGCGACGGAGATGCTGGAGGCCTTGGGCGTCAATACGTCGCGCACGCTCTCCATTATCGAGACGGGCGAAGCGCTGGAGCGCAATGACGAGCCGTCCCCGACACGGGGCGCCGCCATGGTGCGCCTGAGCCATTCCCATATCCGCATCGGCACATTCCAGAGGGCGGCATTTCTGGAAGACGCAGCGCTGCTGGAGCGATTGACCGATTATGCGCTGAGGCATCTATACGACGAGATGCCTGGAGATGATCCTGCGGCCCAATTGCTCGGCCTTGTGGTCGAGCGCACCGCCGATCTGGCTGCAAGCTATATGGTGGCTGGCTTCGTCCACGGCGTGCTCAACAGCGACAATATCAACGTCACGGGCGAGAGTTTCGACTATGGTCCCTGGCGTTTCACGCCATTATGGGAGCCCGCCTTCACCGCCGCCTATTTCGACCATGGCGGCCTTTACGCCTTCGGTCGGCAGGCCGAGGCTATCCATTGGGACGTGGCGCAACTGGCCGTGTCGCTTCGGGTGATCACGCCGGCAGAGCCGCTCGTAGCGCAACTGGAACGCTTTCCAGACCTGTATGGCGCTGCCGTGCAGCGGCGTTTCTGCTGGCGGCTTGGCGTTCAGGAAAATGCGCAGTCCGGTTCGATGATCGAGGCGGCCGTACGCGGCATGACGCAAACCGGCACGCCTATCGACCGGTTCTTCCATGACTGGCGCGGCGGCGTCGCGCCCGCACCTGCTGTCTATGCAGATGCGGCATGGGCGCCGGTCCGGGAGAGCATCGTGGCGTGCGAGCCGGAGCCTGATGCCCGAATGCATGATTACTGGCAGGATGCAGAACCGTGCTCGATGCACATCGAAGAGGTCGAGGCGATCTGGAGCGCCATCGACCGGCATGATGATTGGGAACCGCTCTATGCCAAGGTCGCTGCGATCCGTCGCATGGGCGCGGCCCATGGCAGCGTGTCAGTGGCATGATCCCGACACCCTCTCATTTCGTTAACCAATTTCCCGCATAGCGTTATCCAAATGGTCGCGTCGCTTACATCCCACGAACCCGCCACGGGTACCCTGCTTTGGCAGGGGGAGCCGGGCGATGTCGAAGCGGAAGTCGCCGCTGCGCGCGCGAGCTGGCCGCGATGGGCGGCGCAGCCCATCGCCTATCGCATCGAAACGCTGCGCCGCTTCGTCAATGTCGTTCGGCGCGAAGACGAAGCGCTGGCCGACCTGATCGCGCGAGAAACAGGAAAGCCGCTTTGGGAGGCGCGCGACGAAGTAGCGGCGTTGATGGGCAAGGTCGATATCAGCGTTGCCGCTTATTCGGAACGCACGGGTCAACGTCGGCTGGAAGCCAATATGGGCGCACGCCAGTCCGTCCGGCACAAACCCCATGGCGTCATGGCGGTGTTGGGACCTTACAATGCCCCCGCGCAACTACCGGGCGCACATATCATCCCTGCGCTGCTCGCGGGCAATGCCGTCGTGTTCAAACCCTCTGACCGGACCCCGGCCGTTGGTGAAATGCTGGTGCGGTTGCTGCACGAAGCGGGAATTCCAACAGGCGCGATGCGATTGTTGCAGGGTGGCCCCGACATAGGGAAGGCACTGGCTTCCCACGCGGATGTCGGCGGCATATTATTCACCGGGTCTGCGCAAACCGGTATTGCGATCAATCGCCAGTTCGCGGCGCAGCCGTCGAAGATCCTGGCACTGGAAATGGGCGGCAACAATCCCATCCTGGTATGGGATACGCCAGAAATTCCGGCCGCCGCCGCCATCGTCGTGCAATCCGCTTTCCTGACGAGCGGGCAAAGATGCACCGCTGCTAGTCGCCTGATCGTGCGGGACAACATCGCCGACACGCTGATTGCCGAAGTCAAGAAACTGGCCGACCGCTTGATCGTCGATCAGCCCCATGCGACGCCGACGCCCTATATGGGTCCGGTCATCGACAATCAGGTCGCGGACGGTTTGACCGAAAGCTTTCTGTGGCTGATGAGCAATGGCGGGCGCCCGATCAAGCATATGGTGCGCACACGGCCCGGCCTCCCTTTCCTCAGTCCAGCAATCATCGATGTGACGAATATGAAGGAACGGCCCGATGTCGAGCTGTTCGGACCCTTGTTGCAGGTGATCCGGGTGAGCGATTTCGGCGAGGCGATCGCGGAGGCCAATAACAGCCGCTATGGGCTGGCGGCTTCGCTCGTCGGCGGATCACCGGAACAATATAATCAATTCTGGTCCAATGTCCGCGCCGGCGTCATTCACTGGAATCGTCCCACCAACGGCGCAGCATCCAATGCGCCGTTCGGGGGCATCGGCATTTCGGGCAACCATCGGCCAGGCGCCTATTATGCCGCGGACTATTGCGCCTATCCCGTCGTTTCGGCGGAGCTGGAGAAGCCACGCGCCTCCATTGGCGTTGGCCTTAAGGACATAGACGTCAGCGCGATGGGCGAATGAGGCCGGCATTGGCGCAAAAACATTTCCTAATCCCCCGCATATCCATTCTGAATTGAACTGCGACGGGGCATTGGCCATCTGCAATGGCATGGATGACATTATCCCTGCCACCGTCTTTTTGGTCGGCGCAGGTCCGGGCGATCCGGACTTGCTGACGATCAAAGCCGCACGCCTGATCGGCGAGGCCGACGTCATCGTGCATGACGGTCTGGTGTCGGACGCTATCCTGGCGCTGGCTTCGCCGGACGCAGAGCTTATTTCGGTCGCCAAGCAACGCAGCCGCCATTCCATGCCGCAGGATGCGATCAATGTCTTACTGATCGATCTGGCGCGCGAAGGGCGCAAGATCGTGCGGTTGAAGGGTGGCGATCCTTTCATCTTTGGCCGGGGCGGCGAGGAAGTGGATGCCTGCCGCACGGCGGGCGTGCCGGTCGAGGTGGTTCCGGGCATCAGCGCAGCCATCGGTAGCGCGGCGCAGGCGCAGCTTCCCCTTACCCATCGCGCCGCGTCCAGCGCCGTGACCTTTGTCGCTGGCCAGTGCAAGGGCCTTTCGGATCAGGACTGGTCGGGCCTGGCGGGAATCGGGCGTACGCTCGTCATCTATATGGGCGTGGCGACCGCGACCGATATTGCCGACAAATTGATCGCGGACGGCGTTTCGCCCGCGCTGCCAGTAGCGGTTCTGGAAAACGGAACCCGGCCCGAGATGCGGACGCTGCGGACATTGCTTGCTGATCTGGGCGACATGGTGGTGCGCGAAAAAATTGTCAGCCCGGCGCTGATCGTGGTGGGCGAAGTGGCGGCACACGCACTGGCGCATGATATGCTCGACACCTGCCGTGCGCTGGCAAACACTCAAGAAGGTCGGGCCACCGGCGGGAAAAGGGTAGAATGAAGATATTGACGGGCAATGACCTGGTGAGTGGCGACGTCATCTGGTGGGCGGGCGACGGCTGGTCGCGCCAGGTGGGCGACAGCATCGACGTAGGGCAGACCGGCGAGGACCTTGCGCGGACCGAGGAAGCGGCCTTGCGCGTCGTGGGCGCCTACGTGATCGACGCCACCATAACCGACGAGGGCGTTCGCCCCGCGCATATCAAGGACCGCATTCGCGCGCTCGGCCCCACGGTGCGACCCGACCTGACCCTGAAACCGAACGATGCCGATGCCGGCAATTGGGTGATCTGAACCATGTATCGTTATGACAGCTATGACCAGTCCATGGTGGACGCCCGCGTCGAGGAATTTCGCGATCAGGTGCAGCGCCGCCTGACCGGGGCGTTAACTGAGGATCAGTTCAAGCCGCTGCGGCTGATGAACGGCCTTTATCTGCAATTGCACGCCTATATGCTGCGCGTCGCCATCCCCTATGGCACGCTGTCGGCCAGGCAGATGCGTAAGCTGGGCGAGATCGCGCAGAAATATGACCGCGGTTATGGCCACTTCACGACGCGCCAGAACCTGCAATATAACTGGATCAAACTGGCCGACGCACCCGACATTCTCGCTGAGTTGGCGACCGTCGAAATGCACGCGATCCAGACCAGCGGCAATTGCATCCGCAACATCTCGTCCGACCAATATGCGGGCGTTGCTGCCGACGAAGTGGCGGACCCCCGCCCCTGGGCCGAACTGCTACGCCAATGGTCAAGCTTTCACCCCGAATTCACCTATCTGCCGCGCAAGTTCAAGATTGCGGTGATTGCGTCTGACGAAGATCGCGCTGCGATGCGGTTGCACGATATCGGGCTGAAGCTGGTGGAGCGCGACGGCGCGATTGGCGCGGAAGTCTATGCCGGGGGCGGCATGGGGCGCACCCCGATGGTTGCTCCTCTGATCCGCGATTTCGTGCCCGAAGACGAGATCATTTCCTATCTGGAAGCATGCCTGCGCGTCTATAATCGCTATGGGCGCCGCGATAACAAATACAAGGCCCGGATCAAGATTCTGGTCCACGAACTGGGCGTCGAGGAATATCAGCGGCAGGTTGAGGAAGAGTTTGCGCATATGCGCACGCTCGGCCTCAACCCGCCGGTCGAGGAACTGGACCGCATCCGCGCCTTTTTCGCACCGCCAGCCTATGAAACCGGGCTTAGCGAGGATATTGACCGCAGCGACCCCGCCTTTGCCCTGTGGGTCGATCGGCAAGTGGCGGCGCACAAGGCGCCAGGCTATGCCATCGTCAATATCAGTTTGAAGCCGCTGACCGGCATCCCTGGCGACGCTTCGGCCGAGCAGATCGAACTGGTGGCGTCGCTGGCCGAGCAATATAGCCTGGACGAAATCCGGGTGACGCATGCGCAGAACCTGGTTCTGCCGGACGTGAAAAAGTCGGACCTGTACGCCATCTGGCAGAAGTTGGAAGAGGCAGGGCTGGCCGAGGCCAATCTTGACCTTATCACTGACATCATCGCCTGCCCTGGCCTGGATTATTGCGCGCTCGCCAATGCGCGGTCGATCCCGCTGGCACAGAAAATCGCGCAGCGGTTTGCCGACGCGGAAAGGCAAGCAGAGCTGGGCGAATTGAAGCTCAAGATTTCAGGCTGCATCAACGCCTGCGGCCACCATCATGCCGGTCATATCGGCATATTGGGCGTGGACCGGAAGGGCGTGGAAAATTTCCAGCTGCTGCTGGGCGGTTCGGGCGCGGACGATGCTTCGCTGGGGCAGATCACCGGCCCCGGTTTTTCCGAAGATGGCGTCGTCGACGCGATCGAGAAGGTGACAGACATCTATCTGGCCCAGCGCGAGGGCGACGAGCGCTTCCTGGACACCTATCGCCGCATCGGCATGAAGCCCTTCAAGGAGGCGATCTATGGTTGAATTCCTGTCCTTCCGTGAGGATGACGCCACGCAGGAACCGACCGTTACGGTCGAAGCCTTCACCGGCCAGTCCAACTCCACCGCGGTGCGGATCGAGGCGGGCGAGGATGCGCGCGAATTGCTGCCGCATCTCGACAGGCTCTCGCTGGTCGAAGTGAACTTTCCCGCTTTTGGCGACGGGCGCGGCTACTCGGCCGCCCGCATCCTGCGCGAAGCAGGCTATGCGGGGGAATTACGCGCGGTAGGCGATGTTCTGGTCGATCAGATCGTCGCCATGCGCCGTTGCGGCTTTGATAGTTTCCACCCTGCCAAGCCGCTGGACGCCGAAGCGGTCGAGCGTGCGCTTACGCGCTACGCCGATGTCTACCAAAAATCGGTCGATGGCCGTGCGCCCATCTGGGCGAAGCGGCATCCGGAGAACATAGATGGCTGAACCTGCCCGCAAGATCGACATTATCGACGCGCGCCCTGCCTTCACGCAGGGCGATGCCGACGCGCTCAACGCGCGGTTTGAAGGCATCGACACGTTGACGATGCTCAAGACCGTGTTCGCCGAGGGCCTGGCTGGCAACGTCGCGGTCGTCTCCTCTTTCGGCACCGAAAGCGCCGTGCTGCTGGATCTGGTGGCCAGGGCGGACCGGACCGTGCCGGTAATCTTCGTCGACACGCTCAAAATGTTCGCGGAAACGCTGAATTATAGGGACACACTCATCAAGCGGCTGGGGTTTACCGACAGCCGCACCGTGACGCCCCTTCCCGATGCCATTGCCAGCAAGGACGCAACGGGCTTGCGCTGGTCCTATGATCCCGATGGGTGCTGCGAGATTCGCAAGGTCGAGCCTATGAAGCGCGCCAAGGATGGCCTGGACGCCTGGATTTCGGGCCGCAAGGCGTTCCAGTCCGTGACCCGTCAGAACCTTCCCCGGTTCGAGGTGGAGGACGGCCGATTGAAGATCAATCCGCTGGGCGACTGGACCAAGACCGATCTGGAAGCCTATTTCGCCGAGCACGATCTGCCGCGGCATCCGCTGGAGGCGCAGGGCTATCTGTCAATCGGCTGCGAGCCCTGCACGTCCAAGGTGCTGCCCGGCGAAGACCCGCGCGCCGGGCGCTGGCGTGGCTGGGACAAGGTGGAATGCGGCATCCATTCCCCGGTCAGTCCAATTTCGGGACCAGACGACGAAGCCAATGATCCGGCGAATATGCCTGTGTTCTGAGGCCGACCGGCATTTCGCGCCTTTTGGTTCACGCGAGAGACGCCGAGGCGCGCAGGATGGCCGGGGAAGTTCGCTCACTGCAGTTTTTGGTGCGTGCAGAGGCGCAGAGAACGCGACGCTTTCTCCTGAAAATCGCTAATGGCTATGGAGCAAAGGCAGCGGCCACAGGCCGCGCAAAAGACCCTGCGTCTCCTCGCGAAAAAGAGCCGAATCATTCGTCGAAAACGGCCCTATCCCGCTGCCTTGACGATGTCTGCCCATGCCTGTTCGGTAATGACTTCGATGCCGAGCGCCGTCGCCTGTTTGAGCTTGGTCCCCGCCCCAGGCCCCGCCACCACCAAATCTGTCTTGGCGCTGACCGACCCCGCAGCCTTCGCGCCCAGCCGCTCGGCCTGCGCTTTGGCCTCGTCACGGCTCATGGTTTCCAGCTTGCCGGTGAAGACCACGGTCTTGCCGGTCACTGCGCTGGCGGTGGTTTCCACTACATAGGGCGGCGGCGAAACTTCCGATAGGAGATCGTCCCACGCATCGACATTATGGGGTTCGTGGAAGAAGTCTGCGAGCGCATGCCCAACGGCCGCGCCGACATTTTCAACGCCAATATGCTCGGCGATCGCCTTGTCCATCTTGGCCTGCGTTTCATGTTCCTGATCGCGTAAAAGCATGACATCCTGCGCAAGCGCACGGATGGTCGGCAATGTGACGTAGCGTTTCAACAGGTCGCGCGCCGTCACCGCGCCGACATGGCGGATGCCCAGGCCAAAGAGCAGGCGCGCTGCATCTGGCTGGCGCTTGGCCTCAATCGCCATGAGCAAATTATCGACCGACTTTTCCTTCCAGCCTTCGCGACCGAGCAGATCGGCGCGATGTTTTTTAAGGCGGAAGATGTCGGCCGGTTCTGCGATCCAGCCAAGATCGAGAAACTCCTGAATCGTCTTTTCGCCCAGGCCTTCAATATCGAGAGCGGCGCGGCTGACGAAGTGGCGCAGACGCTCGAACCGCTGTGCCGGGCAGATCAGACCGCCGGTGCAGCGAACATCAACCTCCCCTTCTTCCCGCACAGCTTCGGAGCCGCAGACGGGGCAATGGGTCGGAAAGGGGAAGGGTTCGCGCGCCTCATCACGGGTGAGATTGTCGACGACCTGGGGGATGACATCGCCGGCGCGCTGGACAATGATTCGGTCGCCGGGTCGGACACCAAGGCGCGCAATCTCGTCGGCATTGTGCAGGGTGACATTGGAGACGACGACGCCGCCGACGGTCACGGGCGTGAGGCGGCCAACGGGGGTGAGCTTGCCCGTCCGGCCGACCTGGATGTCGATGGCTTCCAGCGTGGTCTGCGCGCGTTCTGCGGGGAATTTGTGGGCGATGGCCCAACGCGGTGCCTTTGCGACGAAGCCCAGCCGCTGCTGCCAGTCGAGCCGGTCGACTTTGTAGACCACGCCATCAATGTCGAAGGGCAGATCGGCGCGCCCAGCCTCTATGGTGCGGTAGTGGGCGATAAGGGCATCGAGACTGTCGACGCAGGCCAGCATGTCGGACACGGGCAGGCCCCAGCCCGCGATTGCCTGCATGACGCCCAGTTGCGTATCGGCGGGCAGCGCGCTGTGGGCGCCCCAGCCATGGGCTAGGAAGCGCAGCGGACGGCTGGCGGTGACAGTGGCGTCCTTCTGCCGCAGCGATCCGGCGGCGGCGTTGCGCGGGTTGGCGAACTGGCGGGCTTTTTCAGGGTTTTCCGCTTCGGCAAGCAGCCGGGCGTTGAGTGCCACGAAATCGCCCTTGGCCATATAGACCTCACCGCGTATCTCGAACAGGTCGGGGATGGCTTCGCCGGTCAGACGCTGGGGAATATCGGCAATCGTGTGGACATTGGCGGTAACGTCTTCGCCGGTCGTGCCGTCCCCGCGCGTGGCGGCAAGGACCAGTTCGCCTTTTTCATAACGCAGCGAACAGGACAAGCCGTCAATCTTCGGCTCGGCAGTGAGGGCAACGGGCGCATCGTCTGGCAGCGCCAGGAAGCGGCGAATGCGCGCGAGGAAATCGGCGATATCCTCGTCCGAAAAGCCATTGTCGAGGCTCATCATGCGAACGGCATGAGGGACTTTTTTGAGCGCCGTCGTCGAGGCCGCGCCCACCTGCGCATTGGGCGAGTCCGCACGGATCAAATGCGGGAAGGCGGCTTCCAGCGCGTTATTTTCGCGGATCAGCGCATCATAGTCCGCGTCGCTGATCTCCGGCGCGTCCTGATCGTGATAATGGCGGTTATGCTTCGCCACTTCCTTGGCGAGGCGCATCAGGCGGTTGGCCGCTTCGGCTTCGGTCAGCATCGCTGGATCAGTCATCGGGCTGCCTTAGCGCTTGTCGAGCGCGCACGGAAGCACGCGGCGGCACTGCCCTACATCTTCTCGTTGATACCGGATTAGACAGGCCACCGCGATAGGGTATCGCGTTGCGCATCACCTGCCCGCCAAGCCGCCTTCAGGTTGCAGAAAAGCGAGATAACGCTGCGGAACAGCCCAGTCAGCTGCCACACCCAATTCACGATGGCCATTTTCTGCGGCCGCCGCATGATATCAACCAGGATGACCACCACGCACAGGATTGCGAGGGTTAACGAAGCGATGGAAAGCCCATGCAACCAATCTGGAAAAGGCGCTGACGCCATGCGGTCTTGACAGGGACGCGCCCCACTGTTTCCATCGAAATGATCTAGGCGCGTTCCAGCAATCGCTCCGCCTGCGCCCTTGCTTCCGCCGTAATTTCCGCTCCCGACAACATGCGCGCGATTTCTTCGCGGCGCTCTGCATCGTCCAGGGCGTGGACCCCCGTGCGTGTGACGGTGCCATCGGACGACTTGGCGATCAGCATATGGCCCGCGCCGCGCGCCGCGACCTGAGGGCTGTGGGTGACAACAAGGATCTGGTTACTCTGCGCGAGGCGGCTGAGCCGCTCACCGATCGCGTCGGCGACCGCGCCGCCCACACCCCGGTCGATCTCGTCGAAGATCAGCGTGTCCGCCCCACCCCGCTCCGCCAGCGCGACCTTCAAGGCGAGGATGAAGCGCGACAATTCGCCGCCTGACGCGATTTTGGCAAGTGGCGCGAAGGGCGCGCCGGGATTGGTCGAGATTTCAAACTCCACCCGGTCCATGCCCTGTGCGCTCCATTGGCCCTCGTCTAGTTGGGCAACGACAGTGCGGAAGCGGGCGGCGTCAAGCTTGAGCGGGGCCAGCCCCCCCGCGACCGCCGCATCCAGCCGACCGGCAGCCAGCTGGCGCTCCGCAGACAGCGCCTGCGCCGCGACGCGATAAAGATCGGCTTTTCGCGCCACATCCTGTTCCAGCGCGGCGATATGCTCCTCCCCACCCTCGATCGCGACAAGCCTTGCTGCCATGTCGTCGCCAAGCGCTGCGAGATCGTCTGGCGCAACCTGATGTTTGCGCGCAAGACCGCGCAGGTCGAACAGACGGGTTTCAATGGAGTCGAGACGCGCGGGATCGAAACTCAACGCCTCGGCGGCCTCGGCCAGCCGATCCTCCGCCTCTCCGGCCTCGACCACGGCGCGGTCGAGGGATTCGAGCACGGCGGCCAATAGCGGTTCCTCCCCGGCGATCCGGTCCAATCGGCGCGCCGCCTGCCGCAATTGGGCGAGGCCCCCGTCCGACCCGGTCAGGCAGTCGCTGATCGTAGCGAGATCATCGGTCAGGCGCGCGCCCTTCTGCATGGCGGCGCGCTCTTCGGCCAAAGTCGCCTCTTCGCCAGCTTGCGGGGCGAAGGTGCGCAGTTCCTCAACGGCGTGGGTGAGATAGTCGCGATCCCGCGCGGCGGTCGCCACCGTTTCACGCGCTTGGCTCAACGTATTGGCAGCGACGCGCCAATCGGCATGCGCCTTCGCCACAGCAGCTGTATCGCATCGACCATACGTATCGAGCATGGCGCGATGCCCGCGAGGATTGAGCAGTCCCCGATCGTCATGCTGCCCATGGATTTCCACCAACGAGCCGCCCAACTCGCGTAACAGAGCGGCCGAACATGGCTGATCATTGATAAATGCGCGGCTGCCACCATCGGCCTTCACCATGCGGCGAATAAGCAAGGGCTCGCCTGGCTCCATATCTATGCCATTGTCAGCCAATAGAGCGGCGGCCGGATGATCGGGCGCGGGCGGGTTGAAGGCCGCGATGACGCTGGCCTGCTGCTCGCCCGCGCGCACCAGTCCGGTGTCGGCGCGCGCGCCAAGCGCCAGGCCAAGCGAGTCGAGCAGGATCGACTTGCCCGCGCCCGTCTCGCCAGTCAGCACACTGAGGCCAGCGCCAAACTCCAGGTCCAGCGCCTCGATCAGCACGACATTGCGGATCGCGAGGCTTGTCAGCATGACGTGGTCCTACCCGTCAATGCACAAAAGGGGAACAGGGAAAGCGGCGGCTCAGGCCGCGCCGCCATGTTCCTGCATGAGCTTGTAGCTGCGCTCATACCATTTGGTGCCGGGATAATTGCGGCCCAGGACGGCGGCGGCCTTCTGCGCTTCGGTCGGGATGCCGAGCGACAGATAGGATTCGACCAGGCGCTCCAGCGCTTCGGGCGTATGGGTCGTGGTCTGATATTTATCGATGACCGTGCGGAACCGCAGCGTCGCGGCAAGCCACTGGCCGCGCCGTTGGTAGAAGCGACCGACCTCCATTTCCTTGCCGGCCAGATGGTCGTTGACCAGATCGACCTTCAGCCGCGCATCGGCCGCATAACGGGTCTGGGGATAGCGACGGATCAGTTCACCGAGCGAATCGAGCGCCTGCTGCGTGATCTTCTGGTCGCGCGTGACGTCGGCAATCTGCTCATAATAGCAGATCGCTATCAGATAATAGGCATAGGGCGCATCCTTGTTGCCGGTATGAATCGACAGGAAGCGCTGGGCCGCCGAAATGGATTCGGCATAATCCCGGTTCATATAATAGCTGAACGCCGACATGAGCTGTGCGCGGCGCGCCCATGGCGAATAAGGATGCTGACGCTCGACCTCATCGAAAAGCGCGGCCGCCAGCTTGTATTGGCCGCGATCAAGGCGATCCTTGCCGCTGTTATACAGGGTCGAAACGTCGCGAGCGACATACAGCGTGTCCGCCTTGTTCTTCGATGTCGAACAGCCGGTCAGGACGGGCGAGGCGATCAGGACCAGAGCGGTGGCCGCGCCGATGCGCGTCAGGGTTTTCGTCAGCATGGGGCGGGTCATAGCCGAGCGACGCGCCGCCGCCAAGCGCCAGAATGCTGCGCCTAATTCAACAGGTCGCAGCCAGTGGAAGGTCCAGCCGCGCGATGGTGCCGCCAGTGGCGCGGGGATGGATGGCAAAGCGACCACCAAGCTGCATCGCCAACGCATTGGCGATGCGCAGACCGAGCGACTGGCCGGCGCTCGCGTCGAAACCCAGCGGCACCCCCTTGCCATCATCCATGACGCGCAGCGTGAGTTCGCCCTCATCGCTTTCCAGGGTAATATGGATGGTGCCAGGCCGATCGGGCAGGCCATGTTCGATTGCGTTGCTAACCGATTCTGCAACGACGAGCGCCAGCGGAACCGTGACGTCGGACGCCAGGATCAAAGCTTCCGGCGCGGAGACCTCGGCCCTGACGTCGTTGCGACCGGAAGCATCCAGAATGTCGGCGGTCAAGGTGAGAAGAAAAGCCCGAATGTCCTGACCACGCCCCGACGGATCGTAGAGGGCGCGACTGATCCTGCCGATCAGGGCCAGTCGCGCCGAAGCGTCGTCCAAGGCGCGCCTGGCCACCTCATGATCGACATGCCGGCGCTGGAGCGACAGCATCGCTGCGACGACCTGGAGATTGTTGGACACGCGATGCTGAAGCTCGCGGAACAGCAACTCCCGATTTTCCGCGAGTGCGCGGCTGCGCTCCCGCTCCACCGCCAGATTGAAATTGGCGCGTTGCATGAAGTGGATGAGGATGATGTCCACCGTGACGACGCCGATGTAGAACAACATGGCCATTGCCACCGCCGGGTTGAGCGTGAAGCTATGGATCGGATTGATGAAGAAATACCATGAGGCGAAACCAGCTATCACGCCGCCAAAAATGCCCGGACGCACACCGAACAGGAAGGAGGACAGGATGACCGCCGGGAAGAAGGTGACGAACGGATAACCCTGCGGCAACAATGGTTCAGCGGCAAAGCGCAGCATCAGTCCAGCGCCGCAAAAAACGCAAGTCAGCAGATAGGCATAAGCCGGCCGATTGAGCACGAGCGGCAGGCGTTCGACAAAGCGCTCGTTGCTCCGCTGCATGATGATCCCCGTTTGGCTGGTCGGCACAATATCCAAGTCCTTACGGAAGCGCATTGATTGAAATCAGTCAACCGGCCCATCCACCAAAAAAGGCGTCCGAAACCGGACGCCTTCTTCAGTTACTCCCCTTTCAGGGTCGGCTTATCAGTCCTGGGTCAGGAAGTCGGGCAGCCCGGCGCTGGAGCCGTCATCGTCGCCCTTGCCGCCGCCATCGCCACGGGGGCCACGGTCGCGACGGGGACCACGATCGCCACGACCGCCACGGTCGCCACCGCGATCACGACGGTTGCGGTCGCCACGGCCTTCCCCCCGGTCGCCGCGCGGTTCACGCGGTTCGCGGGCGGGACGGGTGTCCTCCAGTTCCTCGCCAGTTTCCTGATCGACGACGCGCATGGACAGGCGCACCTTGCCGCGCGGGTCAATTTCAAGAACCTTGACCTTCACTTCCTGGCCTTCCGACACGACGTCGGTCGGCTTTTCCACGCGCTCATTCTTCATTTCGGACACGTGGACAAGACCGTCCTTGCCGCCCATGAAGTTCACGAACGCGCCAAAGTCAACGATGTTGACGACCTTGCCGCTGTAGATCTTGCCGACTTCCGCTTCCTCGACGATGCCGAGAATCCACTTTTTCGCGGCTTCGATCTGGGCGGTATCGGACGAGGAAATCTTGATGATGCCTTCATCGTCAATATCGACCTTCGCGCCGGTTTCCGCGACGATTTCGCGGATGACCTTGCCGCCCGTGCCGATGACGTCGCGAATCTTCGACTTGTCGATCTGGATCGTTTCGATGCGCGGAGCATGCGCCGACAATTCGGTGCGGGTCGAGGACAGCGCCTTGCTCATCTCACCCAGGATATGCGCGCGGCCTTCCTTCGCCTGACGCAGGGCGACTTCGAAGATTTCCTGCGTGATGCCGGCGACCTTGATGTCCATCTGCATCGTGGTGATGCCGTTTTCCGTGCCCGCGACCTTGAAGTCCATGTCGCCCAGATGATCCTCATCACCCAGGATGTCGCTGATGACGGCATAGTCCTTGCCTTCCAGGATCAGGCCCATGGCGATGCCCGACACCGGACGCTTCAAGGGAACGCCTGCGTCCATCATCGAAAGCGAACCGCCGCAGACAGTCGCCATCGACGACGAGCCGTTGGACTCGGTGATGTCGGAGAGGACGCGGATGGTGTAGGGGAACTCATCCTTGCTTGGCAGCACGGGATGCAGCGCGCGCCAGGCGAGCTTGCCATGACCCACTTCACGACGACCCGGCGCACCGAAGCGGCCGACTTCACCGACCGAATAGGGCGGGAAGTTATAGTGCAGCATGAAGTTTTCATAATGCAGGCCAGTGAGGCCGTCGATCATCTGCTCGGCGTCCTTGGTGCCCAGCGTGGTGGTGCAGATCGCCTGCGTCTCACCGCGGGTGAACAAAGCCGAACCATGGGTGCGCGGCAGGAAGCCAACCATCGCCTCGATCGGGCGGATCTGCGTCGTGGTGCGACCATCGATGCGCTGGCCGTCCTTGAGGATCGCAGTGCGGACGATTTCGGCTTCCAGCTTCTTGGTCAGCTTGATCCCGGCCATGACGGTCTGGGCGTCCAGTTCTTCCTCAGCGAAGAAGGCCTTCGCCTTGGCGCGCGCTTCGTTGAGCGCATTGGAGCGCGCCGACTTGTCGGTCAGCTTGTAAGCGGCGGCGATATCCTTGCCGATCAGCTTGGTCAGCTTCTTCTTGAGACCGCCAAGATCATCCTGCGCGGCCATTTCCCAAGGATCCTTGGCTGCCTGCTCGGCAAGGTCGATGATTGCATTGACGACCTTCTTGGCCGCGTCATGCGCAAACATGACAGCGCCCAGCATGACGTCTTCCGACAATTCCTTGGCTTCGGATTCGACCATCATCACGGCATTGCCGGTGGCGGCCACGACGAGGTCGAGGTCGCCTTCCTTCGCTTCTTCGAGCGAGGGATTCAGCTGATATTCGCCATCCTTGTAGCCCACGCGCGCAGCGCCGATCGGCCCCATGAAGGGCACGCCCGACAGGGTGAGCGCAGCCGAGGCAGCGATCATCGCCACGATGTCGGGTTCGCTTTCGCCGTCAAAGCTCAACACCTGAGCAATAACGTTGATTTCGTTGTAGAAACCTTCGGGGAATAGCGGGCGGATCGGACGGTCGATCAGACGGGAAACCAGTGTTTCCTTTTCCGTCGCGCCGCGCTCGCGCTTGAAGAAGCCGCCGGG
>NZ_DJDV01000075.1:29453-203353 GCF_002431195.1 Sphingobium sp. UBA5915
TCCTTCACCGACTTGGCGGCGGTCACGGCGCACAGCACCACCGTCTCGCCATAGGTCGCCAGCACGGCGGCGTCGGCCTGACGCGCAATGCGACCGGTTTCGAGAGTCAGGGTCTTGCCTGCCAGCTCGATCGAAACTTTCTTTACATCAAACATGCTTTTTCCTTCGCCCGCCATGGCCCTATTGCCCGGCGGGGCCTCATCTGCGGGCTAACCGGCCCGCTGCGGTGTCGGAGCATCGTGTGGCTCCGTATTCGGGGATCGCACCGGATTGCGCGATCTCCCTCTTGCATGTCCCCGCCACAGGCAGGGACGAAATCCCGGAATCGGAAACGGCCCCGTGGGGGGCCGTTCCTTTGTATAGCAGACTTACTTGCGCAGGCCCAGCTTGGCGATGAGGTCGCTGTAGCGGCCCTCATCCTTCTTCTTGAGATAATCCAGCAGCGAACGACGCTTGTTGACCAGCATCAGCAGGCCGCGACGGCTGTGGTTATCCTTGTGATGACCCTTGAAATGCTCGGTCAGGTTGGAAATGCGCTCCGACAGGATCGCAACCTGGACTTCGGGCGAACCGGTGTCGCCTTCGGCGCGGGCATGTTCCTTGATCAGCGCTTCCTTGCGCTCAGCAGTGATCGACATCGGGCTTCCTTTCGTATCTAGAGATTGAAGCCGCGCACCACCCGGATGTCCGGGCCACTGGACTCCACCAGCGCGATGGGCGTTTCACCCAGCATAGCCAGCAGGAGACCGGTGTGCGGTTTCCCGATGAGCATCTTCCCCTGACGGAGAGCCAATGCTTCATCGGGACTGACGGAAAGGGCCGGGATGTCGTCCAGCCCCGCCGTCAACGGCAGCATATACTGCGCGATGCCATGCCCCGTAGCAGCATCATTCAAAATGTCCAGCGAAATTGCCGAGTCCAGCGTGAACGGCCCGGCCTTCACCCGGCGCAGCATGGTGACATGACCGACGGTGCCCAGCGCCAGCGCGATGTCGCGGGCCAGGGAGCGGATATAGGTGCCCTTGGAGACGTGGGCGGTGAGGGTAAGGGAGGCCAAAGCCCCATCCTCCGTTCGGTTCGAACCTGTCGAGAACGATTGGCGAGGGCTCTCGACAGGATCGAACCTGACGGAAGTGAGGGAATGGATCGTCACCGCCCGCGTCTTCATCTCTACCGCCTCGCCCCGGCGAGCCAGATCATAGGCGCGCTGGCCGTCGATCAGGATGGCGCTATAGGCGGGCGGTACCTGCTCGATTGGGCCAGTGAAGCGGGGCAGGATCGCGTCCACCTGCGCCCGGGTTGGACGGTGGTCGCTGGTCGCGATCGTCTCCCCTTCCAGATCGAGCGTATCGGTCTGGACACCGAAAGCGACAGTGAACTCATAAACCTTGTCGCTGTCGAGCATGCGTCCGGCCAGCTTGGTCGCTTCGCCGATCGCAATCGGCAGCACGCCGGTCGCCAGCGGATCGAGCGTACCGCCATGGCCGACCTTGACCTTGCCCGCCCCACTTTGGCGCAGGACGCGCTTAACGGCGCTGACCGCCTGGGTGGAGCCAAGACCATGGGGTTTATCGAGAATGATCCAGCCATGCATGGCGGCCGCCCTTATCTGCCTGATATTGTCCTGTCAGCCTTTAATCCGCTAACGCCCTGGCATGACGATAGACCTGATCTGCCTCGATGCCGACGATACGCTCTGGCATAATATGCGCCACTTCAACGCGACCGAAGACGCGCTGCTCGACATGCTGCGCCCCTTTTCGCAAGCGCAGGTCACGCGCGAGCGACTGATCGCGTGCGAGACCCGCAACCTGCCGCTCTATGGCTATGGCGCAAAGGGCTTCACGCTCTCGATGATCGAAACCGCTGTGGACCTTGCCGGCGACGCGGTGACTGGCGCGATGATCGAAGAGATATTGGCGGCTGGCCGCGCGTTGCTGGCGCATCCGGTCGAATTGTTCGATGGGGTAGAGGATACGCTGCGCGCGCTGGCAGCTATGGCGCCTCTGGTGCTGGTGACGAAGGGCGACCTTCTGCATCAGGAAAGCAAGCTTGCCGCTTCAGGGCTGGGCGACCTGTTTTCCGGCATAGAAATCGTCAGCGACAAGAAAGCGGACACGTTCCGGGCGCTGTTCGAGCGGCACGGCATCGACGCGCATCGGACCGTCATGGCGGGCGATTCGATGCGATCTGATATCCTGCCCGCGCTGGAGGCAGGCGCATGGGCGGCGTTCATCCCGCAAGACGGCGCCTGGTCGCATGAAACAGCGGCTGCGCCCGACACGCACCCGCGTTTCGTGCAATTGGAGCGGCTCGGCCAGCTACCCGATTGGATCGCGACGTTGCGCTGACGATCAGCCGTTTAGCGCGGCGAGGAAATGCCTGCGACACAGCGCCACATAACGGTCATTGCCGCCAATGTCGGTCTGATCCCCGTGCTGGATCGCCCTGCCCTGCGCATCGACGCGCAGGTTCATCGTCGCCTTGCGCCCGCAGTCGCACACGGTCTTGATCTCCGTGAGCGTATCTGCGAGGCCCAGCAGATGCGCGCTCCCTTCGAACAGGTCGCCGCGAAAATCGGTGCGCAGTCCATAACAGAGCACAGGAATGCCCAAGGCGTCGGCAACCGCCGCCAGTTGCCACACCTGATCGCGGGTCAGGAACTGCGCCTCGTCCACAAGAACGCAGGACAGGGGCGTGGCGTCATGCTGCCGGGCGATCGCGGCGTGCAGGTCGACACCCGGTTCAAACAAATGGGCCTGTGCCTCCAGCCCAATACGCGATGCGATGCGCCCGCTGCCGTAACGGGTATCGACAGCGGCGGTCCACAGCATCGTGTCCATGCCGCGCTCGCGATAGTTGAAGTCGGATTGCAGCAGGGTGGTCGATTTCCCCGCATTCATCGAACTATAGTAGAAATAAAGCTTCGCCATCGCGCCGGATCTAGCGGATCGTGGGCGCAACGCCAGCCAGGAAGCGGACCAGCGCGTCGGCCAGCGCGATGCGTTTGTCGGAAAAGCTGTGGTCGGTAGGCCAAACCATCAGGCGCGCAGAAGGATTGGCGCCTTGCGCGTCGGCGGCCGCCTTGCGCGCCATGTCGCCGATACCGCGTTCGGCGCCGATGATGCTGAGCGGCCGACGGCCATAGCCCGCCAGGCGACGGCCAAGATCGAACTTGCCCGCATCCGCTTTGATCTCGCCAGTGAGGCTTTCATAGCTTGCCCCGGCAAGAGGCGGCAGGTCGCTTTCCACTTCGGCCTTCCAGGCTGCTTCGCCATCCGGGGTCGCCAATGCTGTGACCGTCTGTGCCGGATCCCATGGATCGATCAGGAACAGGCCCGCGACATGCGGCTCTGCTGCTGCCGCATCCGCCGCCATGAAGCCGCCCATGCTGTGTCCGGCCACAGCGATCGCACTGGTGTCGATGTGATAGCGGGCGACATTGGCGGGCTGTTGCAGGAATTGAAGCGCGGTGAAGGCATCTTCCGACGCATTGTTGAAGGAAAACACGCCGGGACTACCCCAACTGCCGCGATAATGGAGGCTCAGCACGTTCCAGCCGGCCCGGCGCGCCGCCTGCGCCAGATCGAGATTCTGCTCGTTGCCGGGAAAGCCGTGCAACAGCAATAAGGTCGGGTGCAGCCCGCCGCCCTGGGCGGTGTACATCACCGCATTCATTGCGCCGTCCTTAGCGGGAATGACAAAGGCGCTCATGCCTGCGGGATGAGCCGCGTCAGGCTTTGGATCTGTCATAACAGCAGAATGAATGGCGGCATCCCGCGCAAGAGCCTGACCCATGCCTGCAACCATCATGGCGGCAGCCGCCGCCCAAGCGATCTTCGTCACATGCCACCCCTTATGCCTGCCTTAAAAAACGATGCTAGCGACAGGAAGCCGTCCCGTCGAAGCTATTCCGCGTCCTCCTCCGGCGCATCCAGGTCACGCGCGACCTTGGGGTCGCGCAACAGCTTGTCGATATGACTGCCTTCGTCGAAACTTTCGTCGGAAAGGAATTTGAGCTTTGCGGCATATTTGAGGCGAATGCGATGCGCCACTTCGCGTTGAAGATAGGCCGTGTTAGTCCGCAGCGCTTTCAGCACCGCATCCTCATCCTGCCCCAGCAGCGACTTGATGAAGACAGTGGCGTGGCGCAGGTCCGGCGACATGCGCACCTCCGTCACGCTGACGACATGGCTGGAGAGCACGTCATCATGAACGTCGCCCCGTTGCAGGATTTCGGACAGGACATGACGCACTTGTTCACCGACGCGCAACAGGCGGACGGTGGGACCTTCGGGTTGGTTGGACATAAATCCTCCCCTCCCATTTGCGGGAGGGGCCGGGGGCGGGCTCGCTCCACCGGCCGTTACACTTTCCGGAGAGGGCGAGCCCGCCCCCCTGCCCCTCCCATGTCCGGGAGGGAGAATGCGCGTTACAAGGTGCGCTGGCGCTCCTCGACCTCAAACAGTTCGAGCATATCGCCCGGCTTGATGTCGTTGGTGTCCTGGAGCACCGCGCCACATTCCATACCGGCGCGCACTTCGGACACATCGTCCTTGAAGCGACGCAGCGAGGCGATGTTGGTGCGCGATACGATAACATCGTCGCGGGTAAGGCGGGCGGCCAGACCCTTGCGAATGATGCCGTCGAGGACCAGCAGACCAGCCGCCTTGTCCTTCTTGCCTGCCGGGAAAACCTGAAGCACTTCGGCGCGGCCAACGACCGTTTCGATGCGTTCCGGCGCCAACTGGCCCGCCATTTCTCCACGAACTTCCTCAAGAAGGTCATAGATCACGTCATAATAGCGCAGCGAGATTTTCTCGCGTTCCGCCAGCTGACGCGCCTTGGCATTGGGGCGGACGTTGAAGCCGATCAGCGGCGCGCGGCTGGCCGCGGCCAGCGTCACGTCGCTTTCGGTGATAGCGCCGACACCCGAATGCAGGATGCGAACCTTGATCTCGTCGGTCGAAATCTTGTTGAGCGACGAAACGATCGCTTCGACCGACCCCTGCACGTCGCCCTTCACCACCACCGGATATTCGATGACCTGCGTGTTGAGCGCCGAGAACATATGCTCGAAGCTGGTCGGCGCGGCAGTCGTGCGCTTTTTGGTCGCCTGTTCCTGACGATAGGCAGCGACTTCGCGGGCGCGGGCTTCATTTTCGACGACCGTCATCTGGTCGCCGGCCATCGGAACGCCCGACAGGCCCAGCACTTCAACCGGGGTCGAGGGACCGGCCGATTTCACCTGCTGCCCCTGATCGTTGATCATCGCGCGGACCTTGCCGCTTTCAGCGCCGACGACGAACGTGTCGCCGACCTTGAGCGTGCCGCGACGGACGAGAATGGTCGCCACCGCGCCACGGCCCTTGTCGAGCTGCGCCTCGATCACATTGCCTTCAGCGGCGCGATCGGGGTTGGCGACAAGTTCGAGCAGTTCGGACTGCAACAAAATCTTGTCGATCAGCGTATCCAAGCCTTGCTTCTTGAGCGCGGACACTTCGACGTCCTGGGTTTCGCCACCCATATCCTCGACAATGACTTCATGCTCCAGCAGGCGCTCACGCACCTTCTGCGGATTGGCTTCGGGCTTGTCGCATTTGTTGATCGCAACGATCATCGGCACGCCGGCCGCCTTGGTATGATTGATCGCCTCGATCGTCTGCGGCATCAACCCGTCATCGGCCGCCACCACCAGGATGACGATGTCGGTGACGTTGGCGCCACGCGCGCGCATTTCCGAGAAAGCCTCGTGACCCGGCGTGTCAAGGAAGGTGATGAGGTCACCGCCCTTCGTCTTGATCTGATAGGCGCCGATATGCTGCGTGATGCCGCCGCTTTCGCCCGACACCACGCTGGTGCCGCGCAGCGCGTCGAGCAGCGAGGTCTTGCCGTGATCGACATGGCCCATGATCGTAACGACCGGCGGACGTGCTTTCAGCGTTTCGGCCGCATCATCCTCGCCCTGCATGCCGATTTCGACGTCGGCATCGGACACGCGCTGAATGCGGTGGCCGAATTCCTCGACCAGCAGCTCTGCCGTATCCTGGTCGATCGGCTGGTTAAGCGTGACGGCGGTGCCCATCTTGAACAGGGCCTTGACCAGATCCGCGCCCTTTTCGGCCATGCGGTTGGCAAGTTCCTGGACCGTGATGCTTTCCGGCACGATGACATCGCGCGACTGTTTCTCGCGCGGCTGGCTGCCGCCCGAATAATGGGCGCGACGTTCCTTCTCCCGCGCACGTTTCAGCGCGGCGAGGCTGCGGGCGCGGGCGCTGTCGTCGTCGGCGAGCGCGCGCGTAACGGTCAGCTTGCCAGACTGGCGACGATTGTCATCGCCCCGCTTGGCACGCTCGGGCTTGGCCGGTTCGGGCCGCTTGGCCGGCGTCACCGGCGTGAAGCGGCGTGGTGGCGGCATCGCCGATGCAGGGGCGGCAGGCGTGGCAGGCGCAGCCGGCGCCGCTTCGGGAGCGGGCTCAGCAGCAGGCGCGGCTTCGGCCTTGGGTTCTTCGGCCGCCGGCTGGGGCGCAGGCGCGGACGCCTCCGCAGCTTCGCGCTCCGCCTCGGCTTCAGCGGCTTGGCGATTTTCCTCCGCCCGGCGCTTTTCTTCCTCACTCGCCGCCTGACGCGCAGCATCCTCACGGCGACGCGCGTCTTCCAGAGCGGCCATGCGGGCTTCTTCCGCCTCGCGCAGCAGCTTTTCCTGCAATTCCTTGCGGGACAGCATGGAGTTCTGCGCGACCGGACGGGGCGGCGGCGGAGGCGCGGGCCGCTGCGGCGCAGGCGCTGCGGGCTTGGGGTTCGCCTCGGGCGCAGCCGCAGGCGCAGCACCGGTCGTCTCACCGGGCTTGCCCATGGGGACGCGGCGCCGCTTCACTTCGACCACGACCGTATTTTTGCGGCCATGGCTGAACTGCTGCTGCACCTGACCGGATTCGACGGTCCGCTTGATGCCCAGCGGCTTGCGGCCCAGAACCGGCTTGTCTTCCTTGCTGTCACTCATATGTTCGAACTTAACCCTTCACTTCCGCTCCGGCCGGATAGGCCCGCCGGCGCCTTCAATCCCGATGCCTAACCGACGCCCGGCGCGTCGGTGGAGGCAGGCTCCCCATGCGCGGGCGCTTCGGTAGCGCAACCCAGATAGCTTTCCAAGCGGCCGATAGCGCCGCGAAGACGCGCCGCCGCACGCGAGTCGGTAATCGCGATGTGGACGACATTGTCGCGCCCCATTGCCATAGATAGTGCATCGCGGTCCACAGGCAAGGTGATACCCGCCAGATCCGTGCCTTCCGCATCCTGCCCCACCCGCAGCGCCTGGTCCAGTTTGCGATTGCCGTCTGCGGCCGCGTCGGACGCATGCAGCAGCAATTTGACGTCGCCCTTGCGACAGGCGACGTCGATCTTTTCCGAACCCGTCAGGAGCATGGACGCCCGCGCCTCCAGCCCCAGCCGGTCAAGCACCGCCTTGCGCAACCCCTGTTCGATGAGGTCGGGCAGCGCATCAGGGATCTGCAATTCGCCGGTCTTGAAAGCGCGCGCGAGGGCCGCCTTCAGCTTGCCCTTGGCCAAAGCGGATTCCAGTTCGGGTCGGCTGACGCCGATCCATGCGCCGCGCCCGGGCGCCTTGGCGCGCAGATCGGGCAAAATCTGTCCCTCCGGCCCGACGGCCAGACGGATCAGCATGGCGGGATCGGCGCGATCGCCGGTCAATATGCATTTGCGTTCAGTCATGCGCGCTCCTCCGTCAGAACGGAAAGCGGTGCAAGTCCAACGCTGTCGAGGGCGCTTATTCTCTCATCGGGGAGTGTCCGCGGCATTGGCGTCCTCCCTGGATGAAGGGGCCGCGCGGTCGGCGATCAACTGACCGCCGGCCGCATAATTTTCAGGCGACACTTCCGAAATGACGATCTGAACGGCAGCCGCCGGCTTACCCAGCCGCTCAACGAGCGACTGGGTGACGTCGGCAGCGATCGCGGCTTTCTGCTCGCGCGTAACGCTGCCGGCCAGGCGGATGTCGACAAATGGCATGGGTGTCAGGCTTCCTCTTCGAACCAATGCGCGCGGGCGGCCATGATGATCTCATTGCCCTGCTCTTCATTGAGACCATAGGCCGACAGGATGCCGCCCTTGTCCTCGGTCGTTTCAGACTTGCGGCGACGCTGATCGACACGCTTCTTGGCGATCAGTTCGTCAGTGGCGAGATCGGCAAGATCGTCCAGCGTCTTGATGCCCGCCTTGCCCAGAGTGACGAGCATCGCCTCGGTCAAATGCGGCATATCGGCCAGCGCATCATCGACGCCGAGCGCCTGGCGCTCCTCGCGCGCGGCGGCTTCGCGGCGGTCCAGCGCTTCCTGCGCGCGGCTCTGCAACTCGGCGGCAAGATCCTCGTCAAAGCCCTCGATTCCGGCCAGTTCCTCGACGGTGACATAGGCGACCTCTTCCAGCTCGCCAAAGCCTTCGGCCACCAGCAGCTGCGAGAGCGTTTCATCGACGTCCAGTTCGTTCTGGAACATTTCGGAACGGGCGACGAATTCCTTCTGGCGCTTCTCGGACGCGTCGGCCTCGGTCATGATGTCGATCGCCTTGCCAGTCAGCTGGCTGGCGAGGCGGACATTCTGGCCGCGGCGGCCGATGGCGAGCGAGAGCTGATCGTCGGGAACGACGACCTCGATGCGTTCTTCTTCCTCATCGATCACCACGCGGGCGACCTGTGCGGGCTGGAGCGCGTTGACGACGAAGGTCGCGGTGTCTTCCGACCAAGGGATGATGTCGATCTTTTCGCCCTGCATTTCCTGCACGACGGCCTGAACGCGGCTGCCCTTCATGCCGACGCAGGCGCCGACGGGATCAATGCTGCTGTCGCGGCTGATGACGCCAATCTTGGCGCGGCTGCCCGGATCGCGGGCGGCGGCCATGATGGTGATGACGCCATCGTAGATTTCGGGGACTTCCTGCGCGAACAGCTTCTTCATGAATTCGGGATGCGCGCGGCTGAGGAAAATCTGCGGCCCGCGATTTTCACGGCGGACGTTCAGCACAACCGAGCGGATGCGGTCGCCGACGCGGACGACTTCGCGCGGAATCTGCTGGTCGCGGCGGATCACGCCCTCGGCGCGGCCCAGATTGACGACGACATGGCCGAATTCGACCGACTTGACGACGCCGGTGATGATTTCGCCGACGCGGTCCTTATATTCCTCATACTGGCGTTCGCGCTCTGCGTCGCGGACCTTCTGGAAGATGACCTGCTTGGCCGACTGCGCGTCGATGCGGCCAAGGTCGATCGCAGGCAGCGGATCGACGATGAAGTCGCCGATCACTGCGTCCTTTTTGAGCTTTTGCCCCTGCTTGAGATCGACCTGCTTGAAATAATCTTCGACCGTTTCGACCACTTCGACGACGCGCCACAGGCGCAGGTCACCGCTATCCGGGTCCAGCTTGGCGCGAATGTCGTTTTCGGCACCATAACGAGCGCGCGCGGCGCGCTGAATCGCGTCTTCCATCGCCTCGATGACGATGGCCTTGTCGATCATCTTTTCGCTCGCCACCGAATTGGCGATGGCAATCAGTTCGGCCTTGTTGGCGGAAATGGCGTTGGCCATGACTTTATGAACCCTTATTCTTCGGTTTCAAATTCGTCCGCCCCATCAGAGGAGAGCGGCATACTAGCAGCAATCAGTGCGTCAGTCAGCAGCAGCTTGGCCTCGTCGACCAGCGCAAAAGGAATTCGGACGTCACCGGACTTGGCGTCGGTGAAAAGTATCTCCTCGCCGTCCACGCCGTTGACGACACCGCGAAAGCTCTTGCGGCCCGATACGATCTCGCTCGCGCCAATCTTCGCTTCATGGCCGGCCCATTCCTGGAAATCATGCAGGCGTGTCAGCGGGCGGTCGATGCCAGGCGAACTGACTTCCAGACGATAGGCCTCCTCGATCGGGTCGGCTTCATCCAGCACGTCCGACAGGCGGCGGGAAATGGTTGCGCAATCTTCGATGACCAGTTGCTTCGTCCTGGGATTTTCCGCCATGATCTGAAGCGTGTAGTCGTCACCCGATCCGAACAGCTTGAGGCGCACAAGATCAAAGCCCAAGGCTTGGACCTCGGGTTCTATCAAAGCGGTCAGTGCGGCGATGTCCGCCATGCAATCTCCAGAAACTATCATGCGCGCTTCCGCGTCGCCGCGAGCATCTGCCCGCGACCCCGACATTTTTGACGATGTAAGGAAGCATTGCTGATATAGGCGGAGCGTCGAATATCTGCAACATTATTCGTGATGGCTCATTCTATCAGCCATATTGATTGCCCCGTCGACAATGGAGACGATGATGCGCCGCCTTCCGCTTGCCGCCCTGCCCTTCATCCTGATCGCCTGTTCGGCGGACAACGCCACGGGCCAGAATACGGCCAGTTCGGCCGACAAACCATTCAAGACATCGATCATCGCCGATTTCGATTCGCCCTGGGCGATGACCTTCTTGCCGGACGGACGCGCGCTGGTCACGGAGAAGGCGGGGGAAATGATCCTGTTCGATCCGAAAAACGGAACGAAAATTCCCGTGTCCGGCATTCCCGCGGTCGACAGCGCCGGGCAAGGCGGACTGATGGATGTCGTCCTGTCGCCCGGCTTTGGGCAGGACAAAATCGTCTATTTCAGCTTTTCAGAAGCCCGTGACGGCGGCAAGGGCGTGGCATTGGCCAAGGGGAAATTTAATCAGGCTAGCGATGGGACGACCGCGCTCGATGATGTGGCGGTCATTTTCCGCGCCAGCCCTTATGTCGAAGGCAATGGCCATTATTCGGGGCGGATCGCCTTTTCACCCGACGGCAAATATCTGTTCTTCACCAATGGCGAGCGACAAAAATTCGATCCCGCCCAGGACCCCAAGGCGACACTTGGCAAGGTGCTGCGCCTCAATCCGGACGGCACACCAGCGGCCGGCAACCCCCTCGCCGCCAAGGGCTTTGATCCCGCCATCTGGTCCTATGGCCACCGCAATCTCCTGGGAATCGCGTTCGATAAGGACGGGCGGCTGTGGGAGCAGGAAATGGGACCAAAGGGCGGTGACGAGGTGAACCTGATCAAACCCAGCCTCAACTATGGCTATCCCAAGGTGTCGAACGGCGACCATTATGACGGAAGGCCAATCCCCGACCACGCCCCCGGCGATGGTTTCGAAGCGCCAAAGGTCAGCTGGAACCCTGTCATTTCACCGGCCGGATTACTCTATTATTCGGGCGATCTCTTCCCACAATGGAAAAACAGCCTGTTCATAGGCGGCCTGTCCAGCCAGAGCCTGGTCCGGGTCAAACTGGACGGCGAGAAGGCCTCAAAGGCCGACCAGTGGGACATGGGCGCACGCATTCGCGAAGTCGAACAGGGACCGGACGGCGCATTGTGGCTGCTGGAGGATGGCGGCCAGGGATCGCAGGGACGGATGCTGAAACTGACGCCGGCGGGATAAACCTGCTCGTTCGCGCTGGCCGTAACAAATGCTTCGACCAGCGCGAACGGAATTAGCGGTGCGTCATACCAATCGGCTCTGCTTCACCGCTGCTTCAATGAAGCTGGCGAACAGAGGATGCGGGTCGAAGGGCTTGGACTTGAGTTCCGGGTGGAACTGTACGCCGACGAACCAGGGATGATCCGGTCGCTCGACGATTTCGGGCAAAGTTCCATCGGGTGACATGCCCGAGAAGATGAGGCCGCCCTTTTCCAGCCGCTCACGATAGCCGGCATTGACTTCATAACGATGGCGATGCCGTTCGCTGATGTCATCGACGCCGTAAATGCCCGCGACGACGCTGTTGCCGGTCAGCTTGGCGGGATAGGCCCCCAGCCGCATCGTGCCACCCAGATCGGTCTCGGCGGTGCGCTTCTGCAAGCCTTCCGCGCTCATCCATTCGGTGATCAGGCCGACGACCGGTTCAGACGTCTCGCCAAATTCGGTGGTGGATGCGTCGGGAATGCCGGCCGTGTTCCGCGCCCCTTCGATGCAGGCCATCTGCATGCCAAGGCAAATGCCGAAGAAAGGCACATTGCGTTCACGCGCGAACCTGACCGAGGCGATCTTGCCTTCCGATCCGCGTACGCCAAAGCCGCCGGGTACCAGGATACCGTGCATAGGCTCAAGACTGGCCGCAAGGTCGTCGCCCTTCTCGAACAACTCCGCGTCGATCCACTTGACGTTGACCTTCACCCGGTTGGCGAGGCCGCCATGGTTGAGCGCCTCATAGAGCGATTTGTAGGCGTCGAGCAGGCCGACATATTTGCCGACGACGCCGATCGTCACTTCCCCTTCGGGATTGAGCTGACGATCCATGATGTCGACCCAGCGGTCGAGCTTTGGCGGTGACGCGTCGCCCATCCCAAAGGCGCGCAGGACTTCGCGGTCCAGCCCTTCGGCATGATATTGTTCAGGCACCGCATAGATGCTCTTGGCGTCGCGCGCGGGGATCACCGCCTCGGGGCGGACGTTGCAGAAGAGCGCGATCTTCTTGCGCTCGCTATCGGGCAGCGGATGCTCGCAGCGGCACAGCAATATATCGGGCTGGATGCCAAGCGAGGTGAGATCGCGCACGCTGCGCTGCGTCGGCTTGGTCTTCAATTCGCCTGCGGCGGCGATATAGGGCACCAGCGTTACGTGGACGAAGATCGACTGGCCGCGATCCAGATCATTATGCAGCTGGCGAATCGCTTCCATGAAGGGCAGCGATTCGATGTCGCCAACGGTGCCGCCAATCTCACACAGCACAAAGTCCAGGTCATCGGTGTCGGCCGTCGCGAACGCCTTGATCTCATCCGTGACGTGCGGGATCACCTGCACCGTCGCGCCCAGATAATCGCCGCGCCGTTCGCGCTGGATGATCGTCTGATAGACGCGTCCCTGCGTCACATTGTCCGACTGGCGCGCCGACACGCCGGTGAAGCGCTCATAATGACCCAGGTCAAGATCGGTCTCGGCCCCGTCGTCGGTCACATAGACTTCGCCATGCTGGTAGGGGCTCATCGTGCCCGGATCGACGTTGAGATAGGGGTCGAATTTCCGGATTCGCACACGGAAACCTCGCGCTTGCAGAAGGGCTGCGAGCGAAGCGGCCATCAGGCCCTTGCCAAGCGAGGAGACCACGCCGCCGGTGATGAAAATATACCGCGTCATGGGAGGAGAGGCTTAGCCTTTCGGAACAACAAAGGGCAAGCGCGCGAATCCACGCGCGCTCAAAAAAAGATCGGAAGATCGGCGGAAGGTTTAGTTGGCGAGCGGAACCGCGTCGTTGGACGCGGGCGCGGACGCCGCATTGGCGGCAGCGCCAGCCAGCGGGTCAGTAGTCGCCGGCGCGCTCTGCGTTGCGGGCGCCTGCTTCACCAGCGAGGTGTCAATGTCGCTGGGCGCATGACGCACCGACGCGATCACCGCCATGACGATCGACAACAGCACGAAGACGCTGGCGAGGATCGTGGTCGATCGCGTCAGGAAATCCGCCGCACCGCGCGCCGACATGAAGCCGGCCGGGCTGCCGCCGACACCCAGACCGCCACCTTCCGATTTCTGCATGAGGATGACGGTGACCAGCAAGGCGGCGATGATCGCCTGCACGACGAGGAGGAAGGTGAACATGCGACAGGTGTCCGGGACAAGAAAAAAGCGTTGGCGCGCACATAGCGACGAAGGCGCGCGGGGGCAACCATGTCCGGCGCCCCCGCCCGGTCCTTTCCCGCCCAGCGCCTGCGCGTGAGTTTTACGCCGCGGCTTTCATCCGCTGGTCGGCCGCTTCGATGATCGGCGCGAATTTGGCCGCAGAGAGGCTCGCGCCACCGACGAGGCCGCCATCGACATCCGCCAGCGCCATCAGGTCGGCCGCATTGTCGCCGTTCATCGATCCGCCATAAAGAATGCGCATCATGTCAGCTTCCGCGCCGATCCGGCTCGCCAGCGCCTTGCGCAGCGCCGCGTGCATGGTCGCGACCGCTTCCATGGTCGGGATTCGGCCGGTGCCGATCGCCCAGATCGGCTCATAGGCGACGGCGAGCCAATCCGCCGCCGCGCCTTCGGGCAGGGAGGCGAGCAGTTGATCCGCGACAACCTGTTCGGCGCGACCGGCGTCTCGCACGGCCAGGGTTTCGCCGACGCACAGAATGACGTTGATCCCCGCCTTGTGCGCCGCCACCGATTTGGCCGCGATATCGGCATTGGTTTCGCCCCGCGCCTCGCGTCGTTCGCTATGACCTGTGATGACCCAGGTCGCGCCGGCTTCGGCCAGCATGTCGGCCGATAGCGAACCGGTATAGGCCCCACTGATATCCATATGACAATTTTGCGCGCCGATGAAGGCCGCGCCGCGCCGTTCGGACCCCGCCATGATGAGCGTCGCGGGCAGGCATAGCCCGACTTCGACGTCTGGATGCGCCGCCGCGACCCGGCCGATCGCCTCCACTTCATCCAGATGCGCGCGCATCCCGTTCATCTTCCAGTTGCCGACAACCAGCTTGCGCCTGTTCATCCGCCAAGTCCCCTGTGATTATTGCTGCACGTAGCGCCCGCGCACGTCATCGCCGCTCCGGTAAGCGGCGCCTCCAAGACGCGCGTGGGTGCCAGGCAAATGCGATGGACGGGCATCGCGCATTTGTCCAGTCCAAGCCTTGCCGCCGCGCCGTTCCGCCCTTAAAGCGGGCCGCCATACCGCCTGTAGTTCGGACATTTTCATGCTTTCTGTCTTTCGCCGCATCATCCATTCCAAGTTCGGCGCGATTTTCGCGATCCTGTTCCTGGGCGTCATCGCCGCCGCCTTCATCCTGGGCGACGTGACCAGCGGTCAATTTGGCGGTGCAAGCCTGTCGGGCGGCGGCACGGCGGCCAAGGCGAAGGGATACAAGCTGACCGTCGCCGAATTGCAGGACCGGGTGCAGCGCGTGTTCGAAAATGCGCGCCGCTCAAGCCCCGAACTTCAGATCGGCGAATTTTTCGCACAGGGCGGCGGCGCGCAGGTGTTCGATCAACTGGTACAGTCGCTGACGCTGCGGGCCTATGCCGACGATCAGGGCATCCATATCTCCAAACGGCTGGTCGATGCGCAGATCGCGCAGATCCCGGCCTTTCAGGATGCGGCGGGCAATTTCAGCAATGACAATTTCCGTGCCCTTCTGGCGCGCGAACGGCTGAGCGAACAGGCATTGCGCGACGATATCAGCCGCGAAATCCTGCAACGCCAGTTGCTGGCGCCTATCGGTATTGGCGCACGTCCATCGGAAAATCTGGTCCTGCCCTATGCCTCGCTGCTGCTGGAGGCGCGCCAGGGCCAGGTCGCCGCCATCCCGGCGGTCGCTTTCCTGGACGACAAGGACCCGACCGACGCCCAGCTCGCTGACTTCTACAAGAAGAACAGCGATCGCTTCACCATCCCCGAACAGCGTCGCATCCGCTACGCTGTCGTTGACGCTGAGCGCTTCGCGCAGGCGTCGATGCCCAGCGATGCGGAAATAAGCGCTTATTACAACCAGAACAAGGCGAACTACGCCGCCAGCGAAAACCGCAGCGTCGAACAGCTTGTGCTGCCGACCGAAGCGGGCGCCAAGGCGATCGCAGCGCAAGTGAAGGCCGGCAAGTCCTTGCCTCAGGCCGCGCAAGGCGCCGGCCTGTCAGTCTCCACGCTGGACGCGCAAAGCCGCGGCCAGCTGACCAGCGCGACGAGCAAGGCGGTGGCGGACGCGGTCTTCGCCGCCAGGCAAGGCGAACTGATCGGGCCGGTGCGCGGGCCGCTCGGCTGGCTGTTGCTGCGCGTCACCGCGGTGCAGGACAAGCCCGCCCGGCCGCTGGCCGCTGTGCGCGACGAGATCGTCAAGACACTGCGCGTGCAAAAGGAAAAGCAGCTGCTCGGCGACTTTACCGCCAAGCTGGAGGACCAGATCGCCGATGGCGGGACGTTTGACGAAGTGGCAAAGGATAATGGCCTGAAGCTTGAGACCACGCCGCCGCTGCTGGCGACTGGCAAGCAGGTCAAGGACATGGCCTATGTCGCCCCTGCGGACGTTCAGCCGCTGCTGGCCCCGGCGTTCGCCATGAGCGCGGATGATGACGCACAGCTGGTGCCGATTACGCCGGACAAGCGCTATGCGTTGATTGCGCCTGGGCAGATCATCGCCGCAGCCCCGCCTCCGCTGGCCGAGGTCAAGTCGCTGGTGCAGGCGCAATATAAGCTGAATGCCGGCAACCAGAAGGCCAAAGCTCTGGCCGAGCAGATTCGCGCCAAGGTGGCGAAGGGCACGAAACTGGCGGACGCGATCAGCCAGGCGGGCGTCAAGCTGCCCGCGCCACAGACGCTGGGCGGCCGCCGAGCCGACATCATGCGGGCCGAACAGCGCCCGCCGGCCGAAGTGTCGATCCTGTTCGCCATGGCCGAAAACAGCGTCAAGACACTGCCGATCAGCGAAGGCCGCGGTTATTTCGTCGTCCAACTGACCAAGATCGAGCGCGGCGATGCCAAGAGCAATCCCCAATTGCTGGCACAGGTGCGCGACCAGATGGGTGAGGTGATCGGCCAGGAATATGGCGAGCAATTCGAACGTGCGGTCGAGAAGGAACTGGGCGTGACGCGCAACCCCAAGGCGGTGGAGCAGGTGCGCGCTGCGCTGGCTGCGAACAATAGCGGCGGCCAGTAAGCATGGCGGATGGCGGGAATGACGGTATCGCCGCTGCACGCGCGGCCCTGTCGCGCGGCGAATCAGCGCTGATCTGGCGGCGTCAGATTGCAGATACCGACACGCCAATTTCCGCCGCGCTCAAATTGTTCGAACCCGATCGCGGCGATTATCTACTGGAATCGGTCGAAGGCGGCGCGGTGCGTGGGCGGCACAGCCTGATCGGACTTGCCCCCGACCTCGTCTTCCGGGCCAATGGCCAGAAGGCAGAAATCAACCGGCATTGGGCAACGGACCGCAACGCCTTCCAAGTTGAAAGCGTCGGCGCGCTCGACGCGTTACGAGCGTTGGTGGCGGAATGCCGGGCGGAGATGGACCCGGCCTTGCCCCCGGCGCTTGCCTGTCTGGTTGGGTATTTCGGCTATGAGACGGTGGGTCTGGTCGAAAAACTGCCCCGCCCGGCCCCGAACCCGATCGGCGTGCCTGACATGCTGTTCGTGCGGCCAACGGTAATCCTGGTCTTCGACCGGCTGGCTGACGCCCTTTATATCGTCGCGCCGGTTTGGAAGGGCAGCTTCACCGATATCGATCGCGCCATGTCCGACGCGTTGGAGCGGATTGACGCGACGGCCGCGCGGTTGGCGGGCCCGATCCCCGCAATGCCAGCCACGGACGAGATCGCGGACATCGCTGTAACCCCGGTGCTGGAGCCGGGACGCTATGCGCACATGGTGGAGACCGCGAAGGACTATATCGTGGCCGGCGACATCTTTCAGGTGGTCCTGGCGCAGCGCTTCACAAGTCCGTTCACACTGCCTCCGATCGCCCTGTATCGCGCGTTGCGGCGGATCAATCCGTCGCCTTTCCTCTATTATCTCGACCTCCCCGGATTTGCACTGATCGGGTCCAGCCCCGAAATATTGGTGCGCGCTCGCGACGGTGAAGTGACGATCCGGCCGATTGCCGGGACGCGCCCGCGCGGCAAAAGCGCGGTCGAGGATGCCGCCAATCGAGAAAGCCTGCTCGCAGACCCGAAGGAGCGGGCCGAGCATCTGATGCTGCTGGACCTGGGGCGCAACGATGTCGGTCGCGTGGCCGCCGCCGGGACAGTGACGGTGACCGAAAGCTACAACGTCGAATTTTACAGCCATGTCATGCACATCGTCTCTAACGTCGTGGGCCGGCTGGCGGACGACAGGGATGCGATCGACGCGCTGTTCGCCGGATTCCCGGCAGGCACCGTATCGGGCGCGCCCAAGGTGCGCGCGTGCGAAATCATCGCGCAGCTGGAACCCGAAACGCGCGGCGCCTATGCCGGCGGGGTTGGTTATTTCGGGCCGGACGGCAATATGGACAGCTGTATCGTGCTGCGCACGGCCGTGCTGAAGGATGGCGTCATGCATGTGCAGGCGGGCGCTGGCATCGTCGCCGATTCCAACGCTGAATATGAGCAGCGCGAATGTGAAGCGAAAAGCGGGGCGCTGCTGGCGGCCGCGCGCGAAGCGGTCGCGCTGGCGCGTCAGCCGACCTTCGGCCAATGATCAATTGTCATCGGCAGGCGCGCCCGCCCATCGCGCCCCTTTCCGCTTGATCCAGATGAAAATGATCCTTGTGCGCGGCATTATAGTCGGGTGACAGGACGGTCGAAAAAAGATCGCAGGCGCCGTCCCGCACTTCGCGCAGGAAGAACGCATCTTTCCCCTCGCCTTTCCAGTCGCCCAGCACGCTGATCTGGCGGCCATCCTTCAATTGAAAAGCCGCAATATCAATCGCGTCGGCGGTTGCATGTTCGCTGAAATCCCCCTGGCTGCGCCCGTACAGCCGGCGGCAGCTATAGCTGCCAAAGTGCCGGATCGACCGGACAGGCTGGCCATAGATACGCTGCGCGGCAGGCTGCACCACCTGCCATTCCCACAGCTTCAAGGCCGCGACCACCGGGCAGGATGGCGCAACGGCGGCCGGGGCCAACAGGATTGCGTCCTCATCCGGGCGAAGCCGCACCGCATCGGCATAGGCGCACTGATCCGCGCCGCCCGGCTTCAGGGCGACATAATCGACACCCGCCCGATCCAGCAGAGCCTTGCAGGCGCCGGTGTCGGCGGTCAGCGCCGCCAGCTTCCTTCCAGTGAACAGGCCGATAGGCTGCGCAAGATCAAGGTCCGTCCAGGGCAGATCCTGCGGTCGCTGCCGCAGCCAGGCATAGGCCAGCAGCAACAAGGCAAGCAGCCCGCCGACGACAAGAAGGGAGCGCAGCGTCAGGTGAAGTTTTCGCATGCGCTAAGCACGCTGGACCGCAGCCATTGGTTCCGCCGTCACCGGATAGCCCAGATGGTCCGGGATGCACAGGTGCGGCACGCCGTCCCGATCCTCGCGCCAGGGTTGAATCTTCTCAATAGGAAAGGATGCCGCGTCAGCCACAAGGTCCGCGTGGCGATGATGGCGCGCGAGCCGTTCGAGATTTCGGCGGGTCGGGTAGATGACGCGCCCGTTTCCGCCATCGCACTGCGCGAGCGTATCTGTGGCGCTGCTCCAGAACAGGCGGACATTTTCGCTGCTGTCCACGGTCGCGACCTGCCCCTCGGGCGCGCGCGCCAGGTAGAAACGTGTGTCGAACACCCTTGTCGCATGATCGAAAGGCGCTGGATGCCAGCGGGCGAAAGGCGTGAGCGCCTGGATATCGAGGGTCAGATTATGGCGTTCCAATAGATCGCCCAGCATCGCGCCATCATGCAACCCATCACGCAGGCGCAGGATCATGGCCTGATTCATCTCGCCCGTTATCGCGATGGCGAGACCCGCTTCCTCTATCGTCTCGCGAATGGCGGCGATACGCGCGGCCGCTTCATCCAGTGGCAGGCCGGTATCGTACCGCGAGGCGAGCATGCGATCCGCTTCATCGACGGCCCCGCCCGGAAAGACAAGCGCACCCGCCGCAAAGGACATGGTGGACGCACGCTCCATCATAAGCAGTTCGGCCGCCGCGCCTGGCCGATCACGCACGATCACGACGGTCGCCGCCGGCCGGGTCAGGCCATCATAGTCTGTCATGCGGATGCTCTAGGCTTATCGCCCAGCGCTAGTAAAGTCCTTCCAAAACAACCCGATTAAAGGGTTGGTGGAGCCTAGGGGGATCGAACCCCTGACCTCGTCATTGCGAACGACGCGCTCTCCCAGCTGAGCTAAGGCCCCTGAAGGAGCGCTGCCTATAAGCGAGCGATTTGAGCCGTGCAACGGTATTTTGTTCAAAACGACAGACCGGCCCAGCCGGCCTGCCCTGCGCCGGAACGCACCTGTCGCGGGACATTACCCGTCCGTAACGCCCGGAACATGGGCGTGGTCCACTCATTGATAGGATCGACGGCGCCCCACGCGTCGCCTGACACGCAAAAGGAGATGGACCATGGGTTACCAAGGCGGAGGCCGCTACGGTGATGATCGTTATTCCTCGAACTGGGACCGCGGCGAGCGCTATCGTGGACAGCGGGACTATCGCCGTGACGACAACAGCTATCGTTATGGCACGCGCGGCCAATTTGGCGGATCGGACATGCGCCGTCACCCCGACGATTATGACCCAGAGGAGCGGGGATTTTTCGACCGGGCGGGTGACGAGGTGCGCAGCTGGTTCGGCGATGAAGAGGCAGAGCGCCGGCGTGAATATGACGAATATTATAATCGCCCCTATGGCGATCCGCGCGACCAGTCGAGCCGCATCGGCTATGCGTCAGCCGGCCGGAGCGACTATTTGCCGGGCCGTGGCTATGCACCCTACACCAACGAACGCAGTGGCTTTGGCAGCGAAGATCATGGTTACCGCACGCGCGCCTTCGGGCCGCAACGCGACCAGAACGCCCATCATGACAGCAACTATCATGCCTGGCGTCAGCAGCGGATCGACGAGCTTGACCGCGATTATGCCGAATATCAGCGGGAGAATCGCGATCGCTTCAACAGCGAGTTCGGCACGTGGCGGGCACGCAGGGGCGAGCAGCGTCAGGCGGTCACCCAGGTCAAGGAGCATATGGAAGTCGTCGGCAGCGACGGCGAGCATGTCGGCACTGTCGACAAATGCCGAGGAGATCGCATCATTCTGACCAAGAATGATGAAGACGCCGGTGGCGTGCATCATTCCATTCCGTCTAACTGGATCAAGTCCGTCGACGCGACCCGCGTGACGCTGGAAAAAACCGCTGAACAGGCGCAGGACGCATGGCGCACGGAACGCGAGCAAAGCGCGATGTTCAATGACCGACCGGAAGGTCGCGACGGCGGCTGGAGCAGTGAAGGCTTTGCCAGCAGTAATAGCAGCCATGGCAATCGCTATCGTTAAGCCACGATCCGTTTGAAGAAGGCCCGGTGTAATCACCGGGCCTTTTTTTAGTCGGATCATCTCTGACATTGGAGCCAGAGAGGCTTAACCCTTGCCCCCAATGCCACGATGCCCGACATAGGCACCATCATGGTTTCCTTCGCCCGAGCGCCCGTCACTGCCGTCCTGGGGCCAACCAACACAGGCAAGACCCATCTGGCTGTAGAGCGGATGTGCGGCCATTCCAGCGGCATGATGGGTTTTCCCCTGCGTTTGCTGGCGCGCGAAGTTTATGATCGGGTGGTGGCCATCAAGGGCGAAAAGCTGGTCGCGCTGGTCACTGGCGAGGAAAAGATCATTCCGCCAGGCGCGCGCTATTTTCTTTGCACCGCCGAATCCATGCCGATCTCCGGCAGCCGGGAAGCCGGCGCGAAAGAGGATTTCGCCTTCGTCGCGCTGGACGAGGCCCAATTGGGCGCTGACCCTGAACGCGGACATATTTTCACCGACAGGCTGCTGCGCGCGCGCGGCAGAGAAGAAACGATGATCCTTGGATCAGCCAGCATCAGCCGGATCGTCAAAGCCCTGATCCCGGACGTGGACATCATCAGCCGCCCGCGCTTTTCGACGTTGAGCTATGCCGGCGCGAAGAAACTGTCGCGCCTGCCCCGCCGGTCGGCGATCGTCGCTTTTTCAGCGGAAGAAGTCTACGCCGTTGCCGAAATGCTTCGTCGGTTCCGGGGCGGCGCGGCCGTCGTCATGGGCGCATTGTCGCCCCGCACCCGGAACGCGCAAGTCCAGATGTTCCTGAACGGCGACGTCGATTATCTGGTCGCGACCGACGCGATCGGCATGGGGCTTAACCTGGATGTGGCGCATGTGGCCTTTGCCTCTCTGCGCAAATTCGACGGACGGCGAAGCCGACGCCTGACCGTCAGCGAAATGGCGCAGATTGCCGGGCGTGCAGGCCGCCACCACAAGGACGGCACGTTCGGCAGCTTGGGCCATGAAGACGGCGATGCGGCCTTCACCCCGGAGGAAATAGACGCGATCGAGGCGCATCGTTTCCCGCCGGTCGATCATCTATTCTGGCGCAACGGAACGCCGCGTACGGATCGCCTCGACCATCTGCTGAGCGATCTGGAGCAGAAGCCGGAACGACCGGAACTGCGCGCAGCCCCCGAGGCGGTGGACCTGGCGGTGCTCCGACGGCTGGCAGATGATCCGATCGTGATCGAACGCGTCCGGGGCAAGCGCCAGGTTGAACGGCTATGGGCGGCATGTGGCCTGCCTGATTTTCAGAAGCTGGGGGCGGACCATCACGCCCGGCTGGTGTCGCGGATATGGCGTTTCCTGTCGGAAGGCAGCGGCCACATCCCGCGCGACTGGTTTGCGCAACAGGTTGCGCGGCTCGATTCGGTGCAGGGGGACATCGACATATTGTCCGGCCGGATCGCGGCCGCACGGACCTGGTCCTATATCGCGCATCGCGCCGACTGGCTGACCCACCCGGGCGAAATGGCGGAACGCACGCGCGCCCTGGAGGAAAAGCTGTCCGATGCCCTGCATACGGCACTGACACAGCGTTTCGTCGATCGCCGCACGTCCGTCCTGTTGCGCGACATCGGCCAGAATGCGAGCAATCTGCCCGTCACGGTGGAAGTCGACGGCAGCGTCTGCGTCGATGGGGAAATGATCGGACGACTTGACGGCTTCCGATTCTCGGTCGATCCCGCTACGCGGCATCAGGACCGAAAGATGCTGTTGGCGGCCGCCGAGCGGCGCCTGGGAAAGGTATTGCGAGTGAAGGCTGACGAACTGATCGCTGCGACGGATGCGGATTTTGCCCTGCTGGACGACGCGGGGCAGGCCCCCGGCATCGCCTGGAGCGAAACGCCGGTAGCGGTCCTGATGGCTGGCACCACATTGTTGACGCCGGAAATCCGGCTGGATCGCGCGCTGCTTGCCCTGGGCCAGGACGTACAGAAGCAGGTCATCGCGCGCCTGTCCGCATGGTTCGACGGGCAAAAACAGAAGCATCTTCTACCACTGGTGAAAATGAACGAAAGCGCCGCCGACCCGCAGGTACCCGCCGTGGTGCGGGCGGTGTTCGCCCAGTTGGGAGACGCAGGCGGGGTTTTGGCGCGGACCGATCTCGATTCGGCGCTGGGCCACCTGGACAAGGAGCAACGGCACCTGTTGCGCAAGGCCGGCATCGATATCGGCGTACTCGACATCTATCATCCCGGCTTGCTGAAGCCGGGCGCGGCGCGTTGGCGGTCGGCGCTGCTGGCGGCACGAATCGCCAAGCCCTGCCTGCCTCTGCCGGGTCCCGGACTGACGCTGATCCCCGCTGGCGAACGCCCCGCGCAAATGGGCGCGCGCATAGCGGGCTTTCGTGGCTTTGGCGATCAGATGCTGCGGATCGACATGGCCGAGCGCATGGCGCGGACGGCGCATGAGACCATCGCCAAGAATGAGGCCTTCACGGCGCTCAGCCCCCAGATCGTGTCTCTGGGCCTTAGCGAAGATGCCTTTCTACAATTGATGCGCGCGGCCGGCTTCCGGCCTGTGGATGCGCCTCCTCCACCGCCCGTCGAGGACGGGGCGGAGGCACCGGCCCCCGTCGCAGCCGCGAACTGGGCCTTCAAGGGCCGACAGAAGGCGCGGAGCGACAGGCCACAAGCCCAACGCGGTCGTGGAGGAAAGCCGGGTAGCGGCAAAGCGCAACGCAACGATGGCCAGCGCTCATCCAACACTGGCGGAAGCGCCAGTCCCGCACCGGTCAATAACGCCTTTGCGGGCCTTGCGGACTTGCTGGGTCGCAATGGCTGACGCGGTCGCAGGCGCCGGTCATGGCCCAAGCTTGCGTATCGACAAATATCTCTGGTTCGCGCGTCTTTCGAAAAGCCGGTCGATTGCGCAGAAGCTGGCCGAAGAGGGGCATATCCGCCTTAACGGCAGGCGGATCGACCGCGCGCATGCCCCGGTGCGGGCTGGCGACCTGATCACCTTCCCGCACATAGAGAGCGTGCGCGTCGTTCGCGTACTCGCCCTGCCTGTCCGGCGCGGCCCTGCCCCCGAAGCGCAATCCTGTTATGAGGAACTGACCATAGGGAGCTAGGGCGTCAGCGCAGGCGCGCTATCCAAGGATGAAATCAACGCCAGCCAGGGCGTGGATGCTGGTGCAGTCGTAGATCGGCAGGACATTCGCCCTCACATCGACGATCATCTCCAATTCGGTGCAGGCCAGCACGGCGGCCTGAACGTCCTGCTTGGCGATGTCGGTCAACGAAGACTTCATGAAGCGTTGCGATTCCCGGTTGACCTTGCCGAGCGTCAGTTCATCGTAAAAGATGCGATCTACCTGTTCCGCCAGTTCCATGTCCGGCGGCAGAAGCGACACGCCGTGCGCCACCAACCGCTGGCGATAGAATTTTTCGGTCATGACCCGGCGCGTGCCGATCAGGGCGGCTTTCTCGACCCCGTCGGCCTGCATCGCTTTTCCGACTTCGTCGGCAATGTGAAGGATCGGAATGGCGACCGCGCCCTGCACCTGATCATACACCCTGTGCATGGAATTGGCGCAAATCAGCAATGCGCCTGCCCCCGCCCGTTCCAGACGGCGGGCCGCTTCCATAAGCTGCGTTGCCGCGCAATCCCAGTCGTCATCGCTCACGCAACTGGCCACCGCCGCGAAATCAAGGCTTTCGATCAAGAGTTGCGCACTGTGCTGGCCACCCAGTCTGCGCTGAACCGTCTTGTTGATGATCTCGTAATAGCGAGCGGTCGATGTCCAGCTGAGACCGCCGATCAGGCCGAGCTTGCGCATGATATTCGCTTTAACCCCCAATTCGCATGTGACGGGTACAGGGTTAGGGGAAGCCGCCTCCAAGGGTCAAAGGCTTAATCGGCCTTGGCGTGTTGGGGCAGTGAACTCAGAGTCAGCCCGCTGGCGCCAACGATCGTGGCGATAACCGCCATAGCCGGCTCGTCCAGCAGCAGTGCGATCGCCAGACCACCCCAGCCGGCAAGCCCCCCGAGCGCGGCAAGCCATCGCTCAGCCCCTACCGCCCCCGCAGCCAAAGCCTTGCATAGCGGCAGAGCCGCTATCGCCATCAGGGCTCCGATCAGTTCCGCACCGGCGAGCAGCCACCAATTGGCCGGCGTCAGCGTGGCGTCATCAGGCTGAAGAATGTCGAAGGCAATGCGATTGCGATCAATCGCGAGCGCCGTCAGCAGCAGGCTCAGGCCAATTGGAAGCTGCAAGACGGCGAGGATCGGGAACACCGACCGAATGGTCGACGAGCGGACGACAAGATAGCCCAATGCCGACCCCAGCGCGGCCAGGCTGACCATTTCCGGCAGGTTGACCACATCATGGGTGTAGAGCGCGCCGCCGATCGCCAAGGCCATGCCCGCCGCCCCAAGTCGCGCCGCATATGGCGAGTCCGCCTTATGCAACCCGCACAACATCAGCAGCGCGGAACCAACCCAGGCGAGCGCGGCAACCCACGATACCGCCGTCAACGCGCATCCCCGGTTCTGGCGAATCGCTCCATCAGCCCGAAACCGGCAATCAGCGCGATGCCGCCCAGCAAAATCGCCAGCAGGCCAAGCAAGCGGGCGCTGGCACCGCCAACTTCCGCAGCGACGATCAGCGCGCCCAGGACCGGGAACGCAGCCAAAGCGCAAACCATCCCGATGACCGGGCGCGAATGACGACGCGCCGCAGCGCGCGTCACCAGCACGGTAACAAGAGTCAAGGGCGGTAACAGCGCGGCCAGCGCCGTCATATGGGCCATGATGTCGGCTCGTCCTCGCCGAAAAGACGGCCGGCAGGAATCACGTCGCGATCAGCAACACCACGACGGCTGCGACGGCCACGCTGGCGATCGTGCCCCATTTCATCAGCCCGACAAAGCTGTGATAGGTCTGGTTCGCGCTTTTCATATTGCCGTTCGACGCCATGCCATGTCCCCTTCCTGATATAGTGGTCCCGTCCTTATCCCGTCCCCGCGCAGCCCTCAACCTTCCAGACAGAAAATCGGCGCGGTTAAGTGAGCCTTTACCGCAGGCCGCTAGGGTCCAACGCCTGATCAAGAAATGCGGATCATGACAAGGGGTTGGAATGGCACGCGACGGCGTACCCATAATGATGCTGATCGATGACGAGCCGGCCCAGCGCCGCCTGGTATCCGCGCTCGCTTCACGCGCGGGATGGCGCACGATCTTCGCGGCCGATGCCGAAACGGCGCTGGCGATGCTGGGCACGCAGGACGGCATGCTGCTGGACGCTGTCATCCTGGATCAGTGGAGCCCGGACTATGAGCCGTCGGGACTGATTCGCGATTTGCGCGCAGAGCGCCCGGCCCTGCCAATCCTCGTCCTTACGGCGCACAACAATGTGGCTGTAGCGGTGGAGGCCATGCGGGCGGGCGCGAGCGACTATCTGTCAAAGCCGATTGCGCCCGAACGCTTGCTGGCCGCGCTCAACGCTACGCTGGCCGACGGCGCGGCCGCAGGCGAATTGCGGCCGCTGACCGAAAAGATCACCGCCCCCCTGTCGTTCGAGGATGTGGTCGGTTCCGCACCGCAATTCCGCGCCGCGCTGGCGATCGCGGCCAAGGCCGCGCGAGCGCGGGTTCCCGTTCTTATCGAAGGCGAAAGCGGGGTCGGCAAGGACGTTATCGCCCGCGCAGTGCATGCTGCGTCCCCGCGCCACAAACAGGCGATGGTGACGGTCAATTGCGGTGCCATTCCCGCCAATCTGGTCGAATCAGAACTGTTTGGACATGAACGCGGCGCATTTACCGGGGCGTTTGACCGCCATGTCGGCAAGTTCGTGGCCGCTGACATGGGTACGATATTCCTGGATGAAGTCAGTGAAATGCCGCTCGACGCGCAGGTCAAGCTGCTGCGGGTGCTGCAGGATGGCGAGGTGCAGCCGATCGGCGCTCGCCGGCCCGTTCACGTCGATGTGCGCGTAATCGCAGCGACCAACAAGCGGCTGAGCGAAGAAATCGAAGCGGGGCGATTCCGCGAAGACCTTTATTATCGGCTCAACGTCGTCCAGTTGACGGTGCCGCCGTTGCGCGAACGGATGGGCGACATACCAGCGCTTTGCCGCCACTTGCTGGCACGGATCGCCGGACAGCCGGGTCTTCGCAGTCTGGGGCTGACGGATGATGCGCTGTCTCTGCTGATGCAGCATCCCTGGCCCGGCAATGTGCGCCAGCTGCAAAACGCCCTCTTCCGCGCAGCGGTCTTGTGCGATGGCGACGCCCTGACGCCCCAGGATTTCCCGCAGATTGCGGCACAGATTCGCGCCGGCGGCATGATCGACCGGATGACGCCGCAGGTGCGTTCGATCAGCCAGCCGCATCGCGACGGGGCCGGCATCACCCTGTTCGAACTGGATGGCCATGTCCGCCAGCTCGCGGAGATCGAGGCGGACGTGATACGGCTGGCCATCGGCCATTATCGCGGGCGCATGACGGAGGTTGCGCGTCGGCTGGGCATCGGCCGGTCGACCCTGTATCGCAAGCTCGCCGAACTGGGCATTGATAGCGCCGCCTGAACCAGCCATCGTCTGCTGCTTCCTTGCGGCGTTGAAATCCGCGCGTGGCTATGCTTTGGACGCAGGATGAAACATGCCCCGCTCATCGCCTGCCTGCCCATCCTCCTGCTCGCCGCCTGCGGCCGGACCGAGCCGGTCGCCGACATGCCGAGCCAAGAGGAATTGGCAGCAGCCGCCAATGCCGCAGCCGCCAACGCGCTCGAAAGCCAGCAGGCCGATGAAAGCGCGGACAGCCGCAATTATGTGAACCTGGATCGCGGCTTTTCCGTTACCCTTCCCGAAGGTTGGGTGATGGACAAGGGCGCGAGCAATGACGATGGCGTCGTTTATGAAGATCCGGGCGCGGGCGCTGACGTGCGCGTCTTCTGGCAGAAGAACGAGGGCGACGAGACGCTGCAGCAGACGGTCGAAGCGTTGAACAGCAGTGCCGAAGGCGTCGATGGCGATTTTGTCGGCGATAGTGAATATCGCGGCACGGCCAACGATGGCGAAGGCAATAATGTTGCTGTTCGCCTGTTGCGGCAACCAGACGGCGCGGTCGTAACGGCGACCTTCGTCTATCCCGAAATGCTGAGCGAACAATATCAGGGCATTGCGGAAAAACTGCTAGACAGTTTGCGCGTTTTTGCGCCGCGCGAAGCGAGCGATCAGACGCAAACCCCTGCGGCCGCCGCCAACGCCGCCCAACCCTGACAGGCGTCAGGGCGCGGGGCGCAGCACCCTTTTCTCCGTTAATGTTCGGGTGCCGACCGTCAGTGTACGACCCTGTCGCGTGACGAGGCCGCTCACCGGCGACACATTATAGTCCATCTGAACGTCCACGCCCGGCCCGGCCAATGTTTCGGTCAGGGAAAGGCCATCGGCCACCCGACCCTGCAAGGTCAGGACGCCTTCGACTGGAACGGGCCGGCCCAATGGCGATCCCGCCATTGTCCTGACACCCCGGCCATGAGCGCCATCTTCGACCTCGCTCGCTGCGAACAGGAACAGCGGCTGATATTCGCCAGCCAGCAGGGCAAGCCGCCCGTCGCGAGCCAATCCGTCGAATAATGTCCTGACGCTTTGCGCGGCGCGATGGCGGGGCGTGTCAGGGGCGAACTGCGCCATCATCGTCTCCAGGCCATGCTCGACTGCGGACCACACCGCTTCATCATCGTCCAAGGCAATGATCTTTCCCTGTGAATCCAGGTGGAAGCGCATCTCGACCCCGATGAGCGGCGTCAGGGCGGCGCGGAAGGATGCGGCGGCGGCATCGCTCGCATCGCTGTCGAGTGAACGGAGAACGGCGTACAACTGATAGCCATCCCCCACCCGTTCAAATCGCACCGTGCGATGCGCGCTGAACCGGCTCTCCTGACCGGCGATGGGGCGATGCTGATCAATGTCATAGGCCAATTGCTGGCCGACAGGCGGCGCGAACGGGATCGCGATCCGCTCCGCCGCCACCGGCTGCGCCGCTGCGGCCAGCAACAACGTCGCAAATCCGCGCGCCGGCGTCATGCGCGCGCCTGACCCGACGCGTGCGCAGCCCAGGCCGCCGCCGCCACGACCAGCGCGCCGACGGCCTGATGCAACACCGCGAGTGGCAGGGCTATGCCCGTCATCACCGTTGCAATTCCAAGCAATATCTGCGTGCCGACGGCGGCATTGAGCGCCATCGAAGCGCCGCGCTGTCTCGCTAGCTTGGCGCGGCGCGCCAGCAGCATCAGCATAGCCGCGGCGATCCAGGCCCACCAGCGATGGATGAAATGGACAAGATAGGGATCAGACGACAGCGTCGCCCAAAACGACCCTGACCAATTAATGCCCTGAGGCACCAGATGGTCATTCATAAGCGGCCAAGTGCTGGATACATAGCCCGCGTCCAGCCCGGCGGTGAAAGCGCCAAACATCAATTGCACGCCAAGCGTTACAAGAACCGCCAGCGCGAAAGGCCGCAGGCGCGCCGGCCGCGCCGCAGGACGCCGCGCCAGGACACGCAGGTCGAGCGCGGTCCAGATCAGCCCGCCCATGATGAAGAGCGCCGTCAGCAAATGCACCGCCAGCCGATAGTGGCTCACATCGGTGCGGACGGACAGGCCGGACTTCACCATCCACCAGCCGATCGCGCCCTGCAGTCCGCCGAGCGCCAGCAATGCGACCAGACGCCAGCCATAGCCTGTCGGGATCATCCGTTTCCACGCGAACCACAGCAGCGGCAACGCAAAGGCAACGCCGATCAGCCGGCCGAGCAGACGATGCACCCATTCCCAGAAAAAAATGAACTGGAACTGCGACAGGGTCATGCCACGATTGATTTCCTGATATTCGGGAATTTGCTGATAAAGGCGAAAAGCCTCCATCCATTGGTTGTGGGTCAGAGGCGGGATTGCCCCGGTGATCGGCTTCCATTGGGTGATGGACAAACCCGATTCGGTCAGGCGGGTAATTCCGCCCACCACCACCATGCAGAAGACCAGCGCCGCCACCATCAGCAGCCATCTGGCGATGGCGCGCGGCGCCGAACGGTGATCCATGATCGTCATGGCGCGATCCTTGCGCCCAACCCTTTTCCAATTCAAGACCGGTGGCAGAGACCGATCGTCCCAAGCGCCAATGCCCAGCGATCCGCTGGCCCACATTCGTCACCGTGTTGGGCGCGCCACCTTGATATTGAATTTGTATGAGTATATCAGGCAGCCAAGCGCGCGGAATGCGCCTCTTCTTTTTTCAGGATGCCCTCATGAGCGATTCGTCCAAGTCCGCCCCGAAGCTGCGTAGCCGCGCCTGGTTCGACAACCCCGACAATATCGACATGACCTCGCTCTATCTCGAGCGATACCTGAACTATGGTCTTTCCCTGGAGGAGTTGCGCAGCGGCAAGCCGATCATCGGCATCGCCCAGACCGGCAGCGACCTGTCGCCGTGCAATCGCCATCATATCGTGCTGGCCGAACGCATGCGTGAGGGCATCCGCGAAATGGGCGGCATCGCCATTGAATTCCCGGTCCACCCCATTCAGGAAACGGGCAAGCGCCCTACGGCCGGGCTGGATCGCAACCTGACCTATCTGGGCCTGGTCGAAGCCCTCTATGGCTACCCCCTTGATGGCGTCATTCTGACCACCGGTTGCGACAAGACGACGCCGGCGCTGCTGATGGCTGCCGCTACCGTCAACATCCCCGCAATCGCCTTGTCCGTCGGGCCGATGCTCAATGGCTGGCACAAGGGCGAGCGTACCGGTTCGGGCACGATCGTCTGGCACGGCCGCCAGCTGCTTGCCGCCGGCAAGATCGACGATGAGGGCTTCATCAAGCTGGTCGCGTCTTCCGCCCCCTCAACGGGCTTTTGCAATACCATGGGCACGGCCAGCACGATGAACGCGCTGGCCGAGGCGCTGGGCATGATGCTGCCGGGCACGGCTGCAATCCCCGCGCCCTATCGCGATCGTCAGGAAGCGGCCTATCATACCGGCAAGCGCATCGTCGACATGGTGCATGAGGATCTCAAGCCCTCCGACATCATGACGCTGGATGCCTTCCATAACGCGATCGTCGCCAACTCGGCGATCGGCGGATCGACCAATGCGCCCATTCACCTGGCCGCGATCGCGCGGCACATGGGCGTCGACCTGCCGCTCAAGGATTGGGAGACAGTCGGGCACAAGGTGCCGTTGCTGGTCAACATGCAGCCGGCGGGCGAATATCTGGGCGAGGATTATTATCGCGCCGGTGGTTTGCCCGCGGTCATCAGCCAGCTGATCGACCAGGGGCTGATCCGGACAAACGCGATGACCGTCAACGGCAAGACCATGGGCGACAATTGCCGGGGGGTGGAGATTGAAGATGAGAAGGTCATCCGGCCTTTCCATCAGCCGCTTAAGGAAGAAGCCGGCTTCTTGGTCCTGACCGGCAATCTGTTCGACCAGGCCGTCATGAAGACCAGCGTCATCAGCGACGAATTCCGGGCGCGCTATCTTTCCAATCCCGACGATCCCGAAGCGTTTGAAGGCGCGGCGGTCGTGTTCGACGGCCCTGAGGATTATCATAACCGCATCGACGACCCGTCGCTCGGCATCACCGCCCAAACATTGTTGTTCATGCGCGGCGCAGGGCCGATCGGCTATCCGGGTGCTGCCGAAGTGGTGAACATGCGCCCCCCCTCCTATCTTATCACGGAAGGGATCAGCGCCTTGCCTTGTATCGGCGATGGCCGCCAGTCGGGCACGTCGGGCAGCCCATCCATCCTCAACGCCTCACCCGAAGCCGCGGCGATGGGCGGCCTGGCATTGCTTGAAACGGGCGACCGCGTGCGCATGGACCTGAAGAGCGGCACCGTGAATGTCCTGATTTCCGACGAGGAACTGGAGGCGCGCCGCGCGAAATTGGTGGCGGCGGGCGGGTATAAATATCCCGCCTCGCAGACGCCCTGGCAGGAAATCCAGCGTTCTGTCGTGGGTCAGATGAACACCGGCGCCATATTGGAAGGCGCCGAAAAATATCAGCGGATCGCCCAGACCAAGGGCCTGCCGCGCGACAATCATTAAGCATTGAAAGCGGGACGGCGGCTTTCCATCTGCGTCGCCATCCTCCCCCGCTCCCATCCGCATAACGGTCGCCGTCATATTCTGGCGGCGCAAAAGACCAGCAGCCCCTCTTTAAGGAGACAGCCATGTTCAACGGAGCCATCCTCATCGGCGCGAGCGAGCGCACCGGCGGCCAGCCCTTCCACGCCATCAATCCAGCGACCGGCGAAAAGGGCGATGTCGCCTTTTCCAGCGCCATGCCTGCGGACGTCGAGCAAGCCACCAAATTGGCCGACGAAGCCTTTGAAAGCTTTTCTACCCTGTCTCCTGACGCCCGCGCCACCTTCCTGGAAAGCGTGGCCGACAACATCATGGGTATCGGCGATCTGCTGATCGAAACCGCGATGGCAGAATCCGGCCTGCCGCGCGCGCGACTGGAGGGCGAACGCGGCCGGACGGTCGGCCAGTTACGCCTGTTCGCTTCCTATGTCCGCCTGGGCGACTGGCTAGACGCCACGATCGACCGCGCCATGCCGGAACGGGCGCCTCTGCCCCGCGCCGACCTGCGTAGGGTCAATCATTCGGTCGGACCCGTCGCCGTCTTCGGCGCATCCAATTTCCCCCTGGCCTTTTCGGTCGCGGGTGGCGACACCGCAGCCGCCTTCGCGGCGGGTTCACCCGTCGTCGTCAAGGGGCATAGCGCGCATCCTGGCACCGGCGAACTGGTTGCCCGCGCCATCCAGGCGGCAGTGAAGAGCTGCGGCCTGCATGAAGGCGTCTTTTCCTACCTGCCGGGTGCTGATCGCGCCCTGGGCGGCGCTCTGGTCGCTGATCCGCGTATCAAGGCTGTCGGATTCACCGGTTCGCGCGGTGGCGGCACGGCGCTGATGAAGATCGCCGCCGAACGGCCCGAGCCGATCCCGGTCTACGCCGAAATGTCGTCGATCAACCCGGTGGTGCTGCTGCCCGGCGCGCTCGCCAGCCGCGGCGAAGCCATGGGCGCGGCCTTTGTTGGTTCGCTCACCATGGGTTCGGGCCAGTTCTGCACCAATCCCGGCCTTGTCATCGCGCTTGATGGTCCGGATCTCGATACGTTCGTCGCGTCGGCCGCTGCCGCCATGTCGGGCGCGGCGCCGCAGGTGATGCTGACGCCGGGCATTCACGAAGCTTATGAGAAGGGCGTTGCCGCCCTGGCTAGCGCCGACGGCGTCACCACCGTCGCGCGCGGCACCGAACCCGAAGGCGTCAATCGTGGACAGGCTGCCTTTTTCTCGACCGACAGCGCGACGTTCACGTCGAACCCGGTTTTGGCGGAGGAAGTGTTCGGGTCTTCCTCGGTTCTCATCCGTTGCTCGAGCATCGATGAGGTCGTTGCGACGATCGCCGGTCTGGAAGGTCAGCTGACCGCCACGTTGCAAATTGGCGAGGGCGATCAGGATCACGCCGCCAAGCTGTTGCCGACGCTGTCGCGCAAGGTTGGGCGCATTCTCACCAATGGCTGGCCCACCGGCGTCGAAGTGACCCATGCCATGGTTCACGGCGGCCCCTTCCCTTCGACCGCCGATGGTCGTTCGACCTCGGTCGGCACGCTGGCGATGATGCGGTTCCTGCGCCCCGTCTGCTATCAGGACGTTCCTGATACGCTGCTGCCCGCCGCGTTGCAGGATGCCAATCCCTGGGGCCTTACGCGCCGCGTCGAAGGCAAGCTGGAGGTCGCAGCCTGATGATCCGGGCCGGTCTCGTCGGCCTTGGCAAGATTGCGCGCGACCAGCATTTGCCGGCGATCGATAAGGTCGACGGCATCGCGCTGGTCGCGGTCGCCAGCCGCAACGCGCAAGCGGAAGGGGTCCAGAATTATCCCGACCTCGGTGCGATGCTGGCAGGGGAGCCTGATCTGGACGCCGTCATCCTGTGTCAGCCGCCCCAGGTCCGCTACGCCACAGCCAGACAGGCGCTGCTGGCGGGCAAACATGTGTTCCTCGAAAAACCTCCCGGCGCGACCGTGTCCGAGGTGGAGGCGCTGACCGCGCTGGCCAGGCAAAAAAACGTTACGCTCTACGCCAGCTGGCATAGCCGCTATGCCGCTGCGGTGGCCCAGGCCAAGTCCTGGATAGCGGACCGCAAGGTGGAACGGATCGACATCCAATGGCGAGAGGATGTGCGCCACTGGCATCCGGGACAACCCTGGATCTGGGAGGCTGGCGGTTTCGGAGTCTTCGATCCTGGCATCAACGCCCTGTCGATCCTGACCGAAATCGTCGGGGAGCCGATCACCCTTCTGTCGGCGGAACTGGAAGTGCCGTCCAATAAGCAGGCACCGATCGGCGCGACGCTGGGCATGGCGACGGCATCGGGCGCGGCGATCGACACCGTGTTCGATTGGCGCCAAACCGGGCCGCAAACCTGGGACATAGCGGTCGAGACCGACAATGGCAGCCTTTTGCTATCAGAAGGTGGCAATACATTGCGGCTCGACGGCGAAGTGCAGATGAAGGCGCCGGATGAGGAATATCCCGCAATGTATCGACGCTTCGTCGATTTGGTGGAACGGCGGGCCATCGACGTCGACACCGCGCCATTGCGATTGGTGGCGGACGCCTTCCTTTGCGGGCGGCATTGTCCTACGGCAGCGTTCGAGGATTAATCTAAAAGGAAAACGCCATGGGGAGCGCGCGCAAGGAGGGCCATTTCGGAACCGACGAGGGCGCGCTCCGCATCCATCAAGCCATTGCCCGCGACCTGGGCACCGCCATTCTGACCGGCAAGCACAAGCCTGGCGATTTGTTCGAAGGCGAGATCGAGGCCGCCGAACGGCTTGGCGTATCGCGCACCGCCTATCGCGAAGCTGTGCGTATCCTGATTGCCAAGGGCATGCTGGAAAGCCGGCCGAAAGCGGGCACGCGCGTGCTTCCCCGCGCGCGCTGGAATGTGCTCGACCCCGAAATGCTCGCCTGGATGTTTGCTGGCGAGCCCGATCGCGCCTTCATTCGCGACCTGTTCGAACTGCGTGGCGTGATCGAGCCGGCCGCCGCGGAATTCGCCGCCCGGCGGCGCACGGACGATCAACTCGCGGTCATGGATACGGCATTGGGCGAAATGCGCCGCTATGGCCTCTCCACGCCCGAAGGCCGCGCCGCCGACCAGCGCTTTCACCATGCCATATTGGCTGCGGCCCATAATGACGCCCTGGCTGCGCTTGCCAGTTCCGTCGGCGCGGCGGTCAGCTGGACCACCACGTTCAAGCATCGCAAAAAGCTGCTTCCGCGCGATCCGCTGCCCGATCACCAATCCGTGCATAAGGCCATAGCTGCACGCGACACCGCGGCGGCGCGCGATTCCATGGCTGAACTGCTTCGCCTCGCCTTGGCCGACATGGATATCGCGCTGTCGGAGTGACTTCGACGCCTTGGGGCCCAGATCGACAGGGAACCCGCACTCCGGTTCGCGCGCTTGCTTCCCGATATCGGCAAGCAGGGGATTGGAATGACAGATATCGTAGCGCAGCAGGTCCATGCCCACGCACCATGGCAGATACCGGCGCGCGGCTGGTGGCAAATCCTCAAACGGGTTTACGGCAAATTGTCGGCCAATCACATCAGCCTGTTGTCGGCGGGCGTCGCCTATTACGCCTTTTTGTCCATCGCTCCGCTGCTGCTGGCAGTGGTCCTGACCTATGGTCTGATCGGCGATCCTCAACTGGTGGCGGACAATGTCCGGTCGCTGATCACGGTCGTGCCACAGGAGGCCGCCAAGCTCATCTACGAACAGTTGATGGCCATTGTGACGACGACCAAGCCCGCCGTCGGCCTGGGCTTGATCTTTGCCCTCGCCTTTGCCGTTTATGGCGCCACCCGTGCGTCCTCGGCAACGATCGAGGCGCTCAATATCATTTATGAACAGACCGAAGCGCGGTCGATCTTCGCCTTTTACCGGGTGTCCCTGGGAATCACTTTCTCTGCGGTCCTCGTGGTCGTGGTGGGCGTGCTCACCGCGTCGGTGATCGGGTTTCTCGAAACATTGACCAATGGCTGGGGCCAGATTGCGATCTTCCTGACCAAGGCGATCACCTGGATCGTGGCGGGAATGTTCGCCAGCTTGATCTTCGCGCTCATCTACCGTTTCGGGCCGCATCGGCGCAAGGCGCGCTGGCGCTGGCTGACGGCGGGATCCGTCACTGCAACGGTGCTCTGGCTGCTCTCGACGCTGGCCGTATCCTTCTACGTGTCGAAATTTGGCAATTACAACGAAACCTATGGCTCACTGGGCGCCGTGGTCGTCCTTCAACTGTGGCTTTATGTCTCCGCCTTCGTGGTTCTGCTGGGGGCACAGCTCAATCGGGAGGCCGAACGCCAGACAAGCGCCGACACGCAGATCGACGAGCCGCCGGCGCAATGACGGCGGCGCGATAATCGCGCTTGCCCTGCCCGCTTCGCCACGCTAAAGCGCCCTCCTTCGCCGGCACAGGAGTGTAGCTCAGCTGGTAGAGCGTCGGTCTCCAAAACCGAATGCCGGGGGTTCGAGTCCCTCCACTCCTGCCAAGCGAACTGGCCGCGATCCCTTGAATATCAATGGGCTCGCGGCTAAGTGCGCAGGCGAAACAAGGTCGCGGAGCAGGCGGCCGCACCCCCGGACGCTGGAACAGGCGGGATCGGGAGGGCGGACTGTTGCTTCGCGAATTGGCGTTGATACGAAGGTGAAAAGGCAGGCGATGGCGAAGGTTTCCCCCGGCGAATTCGTCAATCAGGTGAAGACCGAAGCGTCGAAAATCGTGTGGCCGACCGGTCGCGAAACGGTGATGACTGGCGTGATGGTCGTCATCATGACTACGCTGCTGGGGCTCTTCTTCTTCGGCATCGACACCTTCTTCGGCGCGATCGTCCAGTGGCTGCTCAGCCTCGCGGCCGGCCGGGCCTGATCGGGAGTATGAAAGAGTAACATGGCGCGCTGGTACATCATCCACGCCTATTCGGGCTTCGAAAGCAAGGTCAAGGAATCGATCCTGGCCGAAGCCGAGCGCATGGGCCTCTCCCAACTGGTCGAACAGGTCGAGGTGCCCACCGAAACGGTGACCGAAGTGAAGCGCGGCAAGAAGGTGCAGGTCGAGCGCAAGTTCATGCCCGGCTACGTCCTCGCCAAGCTTAGCATGAACGACGACATCTATCACCTGGTGAAGAATACGCCCAAGGTGACGGGCTTCCTTGGCTCGTCGGGCAAGCCCCAGGCGATCAGCGAGGGCGAGGCCGCCCGCTATTTCGGCGCCCAGAAGGAAGCCGAGGCCGCGCCCAAGCACAAGGTCAATGTCGATTACGAGATCGGCGACAGCGTCAAGGTTCTGGACGGCCCCTTCGCCAGCTTCAACGGCGTGGTCGAGGAACTGGATTTCGAAAAGAACCGGGTCAAGGTTTCGGTGTCGATCTTCGGTCGCGCCACCCCGGTCGAACTGGATTTCGAACAGGTCGAACTGTCGAAATAAGAATGATGCCCGTCATCCGGATATGATCCGGAAAGATGGGCGACGAAATTGCCGGGAAGCCGGTAATGCATGCGGGAGGGTTGCTTTATGCAGCCTGCTTGACCGCTAAACTTGAAAGAGAGTGACAATGGCCAAGAAGATTACGGGCTATATCAAACTCCAGGTGCCCGCTGGAGCCGCCAACCCCTCGCCGCCGATCGGCCCTGCCCTGGGTCAGCGCGGCGTGAACATCATGGAATTCTGCAAGGCGTTCAACGCCTCGACGGACAAGATGGACAAGGGCACGCCGTTGCCGACCATCATCACCGTCTATGCGGACCGTTCGTTCAGCTTCGTCACGAAGATGCCGCCGGCAACCTACCTGATCAAGAAGGCGATCAACCTGAAGTCGGGCTCGAAGGAGCCGGGCAAGGCCGTCGCTGGCAAGATCACCCGCGCACAGCTCGCCGAAATCGCGCAGGTCAAGATGCCCGATCTCAACGCGAACGACATCGACGCTGCAACGAAGATCATTGAAGGCTCCGCGCGCGCGATGGGCCTCGACGTGGTGGAGGGCTAAGACCATGGCAAAGCTGACCAAGAAGGCGAAGGCCCTGGCCGCTGCCGTTGACCGCGAAAAGCTGCACGGCGTCGATGAGGCGCTGGGCCTGATCAAGACCCACGCGACCGCCAAGTTCGACGAAAGCGTCGAAATCGCGATCAACCTGGGCGTCGATCCGCGTCACGCTGACCAGATGGTGCGCGGCGTCGTCACCCTGCCCGCTGGCACCGGCAAGGACGTGCGCGTCGCCGTGTTCGCCCGTGGCGACAAGGCCGAAGCCGCCAAGGCGGCCGGCGCCGAAGTCGTCGGCGCCGAAGACCTGCTGGAATCGATCCAGGGCGGCAACATCGATTTCGAACGCGTCATCGCCACCCCCGACATGATGGGCCTCGTCGGTCGTCTGGGTAAGGTGCTGGGTCCCAAGGGCCTGATGCCGAACCCGAAGCTGGGCACCGTGACCCCGAACGTCGCCGAAGCCGTGAAGGCCGCCAAGGGCGGACAGATCGAATTCCGCGTCGAAAAGGCAGGCATCATCCACGCCGGCCTTGGCAAGTCGAGCTTCTCTGCCGAAGACCTGCGCAAGAATTTCGACGCCTTCGTCGACGCGATCGTCAAGGCGAAGCCGTCGGGTTCGAAGGGCAAATATGTCCGCAAGATCGCCCTGTCGTCCTCGATGGGCCCGGGCGTGAAGGTCGATGTGGCGGAAGTCGCTTCCGTCTGATCGACTGAAAAGTGATAAAGGGGCCGCTTTCCCTCCCATGCGGGGGAAGGCGGCCTTCTTGTTTTCTTTGCCGCTGCTTCGACATCGAGGCGGCGTCGGACCGGAATGGTCCGCAAGAAGGGGGACACCCCTCCACCGGCATGGCCGGCCCCCCTCCCCAAATGCGGGAGGATTTGGAACCGAAGGACTGACCATCCTTCGGGCCTTCGCATCCCGCGAATGGCATGAACGGTCTTTCGTATCCGTCGGGAATGGCGGGTCGCTATTTTACCGATGGAACTCAGAAATATGGCTTTTGAAACTCTCCCCGCCCTGCTGTCTCAGGCGCTCGTCGCCAAGGGCTATGAAGCACTGACCCCCGTGCAGTCCGAAGTCACGCAGGAAGAAGCGCATGGCCGCGACCTGCTTGTTTCGGCGCAGACCGGATCGGGCAAGACGGTCGCTTTCGGGCTCGCTATGGCGGGCGAATTGCTGGGCGATGCGGAGCGCCTGCCGGTGGCCGGCCTGCCGCTGGCGCTGGTGATTGCGCCGACGCGCGAACTGGCGTTGCAGGTCAGCCGCGAGCTGGAATGGCTCTACGGCGCGGCACGGGCGCGCATCGCGACCTGCGTCGGCGGGATGGACGCGGCCAAGGAGCGTCGGAACCTGAGCCATGGCGCACATATCGTGGTGGGTACGCCAGGGCGTCTGCGCGACCATCTGGAGCGTGGCGCGCTGGACCTGAGCGGGATGCGCACGGCCGTTCTGGACGAAGCCGACGAAATGCTGGACATGGGCTTTCGCGAGGATCTGGAGGCCATCCTGGACAGCGCGCCGCAGGAACGCCGCACGCTGCTGTTTTCGGCCACCATGCCCAAGCCGATCGTGACCATGGCCAAGCGCTACCAGAAGGACGCGCTGCGCATTTCGACCATGAGCGAGGAACGCGGCCATGGCGACATCAGCTATCAGGCGCTGACCGTCGCACCTTCCGACATTGAGAATGCAGTGGTGAACCTGCTGCGCTTTCATGAGGCGGAGACGGCGATCCTGTTTTGCGCCACCCGTGACAATGTGCGCCACCTTCACGCCAGCCTGACCGAGCGCGGCTTTGCCGTCGTGGCGCTGTCGGGCGAGCATAGCCAGAATGAGCGCAACCATGCGTTGCAGGCGCTGCGCGACAAACGGGCGCGGGTGTGCGTGGCGACCGATGTGGCCGCGCGCGGCATCGACCTGCCCTCGCTGTCCCTCGTCGTCCATGTCGAACTGCCCCGCGACGCCGAGACGATGCAGCATCGGTCGGGCCGCACGGGCCGCGCAGGCAAGAAGGGTACGGCCGTGCTGATCGTCCCCTATCCGCGCCGCCGTCGCGTCGAATCGATGCTGCGCGGGGCGAAGATTCCGGTGGAATGGGGCACCCCGCCGAGCAAGGAAGCGATTCTGGAGCAGGACAATGCCCGCCTGCGCGCCAGCCTGATGGAGCGCGCCGAACTGGACGAGGCGGACTGGACGCTGGGCGCAGAAATCCTGGCCGAGAAGAGCGCCAAGGAAATCGCCGCGATGCTGGTGAAGAGCGCACGTGCCGCCTTGCCCGCGCCCGAAGAACTGCTCGACCGCAGCGAAGCGCCGACGCGCAATGACGGTCCACGTCCAGGCTTTGAAGATACGCAATGGTTCCGCATGGACATTGGCCGCCGGCAGAATGCCGATCCGCGCTGGATCCTGCCGCTCATCTGCCGTCGGGGCCATGTGTCGCGCCAAGACATCGGCGCGATTCGTATCACGACGAACGAGACGATGTTCGAGATCCCCAAGGCGATAGTCAGCCGCTTCACTTCCGCCTTGAAGCGCACGGGGGAAGCCAATGACGAGGGCGCCGATGTTGCCTTCGAGATGATCGAAGGCAGCCCGCGGGAGGAAGCGCGCCAGCACAAGCGCGCCGGTCGTCCCAATGATCGCGGACCGCGCGGCAATGATCGGGCCTCGCGTCCCGGCGGCCATGCACCGCGCCCCTTCAAAAGTGGGCGCAAGGGGCCACCGCGCGGTCGCTGAGCCGTTGGGCCACCTGCCCCTTCGGACAGGCTGGGATATTGAAGGGCCGTCGGTCATTCCATCGGGATGACCGACGGCCCTTTGCTCATTCCCGTGCTCGGCGACCAGTTGACCCCTGACATTGCCGCCCTGCGCGCTGCCCACAGGGATGACAGCATTGTCCTGATGATGGAGGTGGCGGACGAGACGGCCTATGTGAAGCATCACAAGGCCAAGATCGCGTTCATCCTGTCCGCCATGCGCCATCATGCCGAACGTCTGCGCGCCTTGGGCTGGACGGTCGATTATGTGACTCTCGACGCGCCTAACAATAGGGGCTCTTTCACCAGCGAGGTTGCGCGGGCAGTTGAGCGGCATCAACCGCGCGCGATTCACGTGACCGAACCGGGCGAATGGCGTGTCCGGTCCATGATCGAAAGCTGGGAAACCCGCTTCGCCATCCCGGTCACCATCCATGAGGATGATCGCTTCCTCTGCTCCCATGCGGAGTTCGACAGCTGGGCAGCGGCGCGCAACCAGTTGCGCATGGAGTTTTTCTATCGCGACATGCGGCGCAAGACCGGCCTGCTGATGACGGACGCGGGCGAACCGGAGGGCGGGCAATGGAATTATGATGCCGACAATCGCAAGCCAGCCCCCGATCGCGACCTGCTGATGCCGCATCCGATCCGGTTTCGTCCCGATGGCGTGACGCAGGCGGTGCTGGATATGGTTGCCGATCGCTTCGCCGACCATATTGGCAGCCTCGACTATTTTCATTTCGCGGTCACGCATGACGAAGCGCTGCGCCAGCGCAAGCGCTTCCTGGACGATGCCCTGCCACGCTTTGGCGATTATCAGGACGCAATGCTGACCGACGAGCCATTCCTGTGGCACTCGATCCTGTCACCCTATATCAACGCCGGGCTGCTGGATCCGCTGGATCTGTGCCGGGAGGTCGAGGCGCGCTATCGCGCGGGCAAGGTGCCGCTCAATTGCGCCGAAGGCTTCATCCGCCAGATCATCGGCTGGCGCGAATATGTGCGCGGCGTCTACTGGCATGAAGGGCCTGATTATGGAAAGCGCAACGCGCTGGAGGCACAGCGGGACTTGCCCGACTTCTACTGGACCGGCGAGACAGAGATGCATTGCCTGGCTCAGGCGATCGGCCAGACCATCGACCATGGCTATGCCCATCATATCCAGCGGTTGATGATCACCGGTAATTTCGCCCTAATCGCGGGGATCGACCCGCATCAGGTGCATGTCTGGTATCTGGAGGTCTATGCCGACGCCTATGAATGGGTGGAGATGCCTAACACCATCGGCATGGCGCTGTTCGCCGATGGCGGCTTGCTGGGCAGCAAGCCCTATGCGGCCGGGGGTGCCTATATCAATCGCATGTCAAACTATTGCGGCACATGCCGCTACGATGTGAAGAAGCGGGTGGGCGATGACGCCTGCCCTTTCAATGCGCTCTACTGGGACTTCATCGCGCGGAACGAGCGCAGGCTCGCACGCAACCCGCGCATGGCGATGCCCTATCGCAACTGGCAGAGGATGAAGGAAGAGGACCGCGCCGCCACCCGCAAGCAGGCAGCGCGATTCCTGGAGAGCCTCTGACTAACCCTATGCGCCGCAGAGCGTGAGCATGCGCGCCGCCAATTCGCGTTCCCCCATGACGATGTGTCCGACTCCCAAGGATTCCAGATGCGCAACTTCGGCGTCGCTGTGCGCGCGCGCGATGACATTGAGCGTCGGATTGAGATGGCGGGCATGTTCGTGGATTGCCCCACCCTCAAAGCCCTCCGGCACGGCGATCAGCATATGCCGCGCTTCCGCTATGCCCGCGGCGATAAGATAGCGATCATCCAATGCGTTGCCCCGAATGACATCATGCCCGTCCTCAGCCGCCTCGCCGGCCTTTTCGGCGTCATCCTCTATGACGACAAACTGGACTCCCCTGGTTGCAAGGCGAGCGGCGATCAGTTTGCCGACCCGGCCGTAGCCGACGACGATCATGTGGCCCATGGCCTGGGCGACCTGGCGGTCGGTTTCCGATGGCTCCTCCTCGTTCTGCCTATGCGCGCGGACGATCAGGGAGAAGAGGATGGGATTGAGGAAGATCGACGCCATCGCTCCGGCCAGGATCAAATCCCGCGCATCAGCAGGCAGGACGCCAAGGCCAGTGCCCAGGGACGCGAGAATGAAGGAAAACTCTCCAATCTGCGCCAAACTGGCGGCGATGGTGATGGCCGTCACATTGGGATGGCCGAAGGCGCGAACAATGCCCCAGGCCGCGATGGATTTTCCGATGACGATGATCAGTATCGTCGCCAGCAACGGCAGCGGATGTTCGACCACCACGGCTGGATTGAACAACATGCCCACCGATACGAAGAACAACACCGCAAAGGCATCGCGCAGGGGAAGCGTCTCCTCGGTCGCGCGGCGGCTGAGCGGCGTTTCGCCCAGGATCATGCCGGCAAAGAAAGCGCCCAGCGCGAACGACACATCAAAGACATAGGCGGCGCCGAACGCAACGCCCAGCGCGATCGCCAGGACAGCCAGCCGGAACAGTTCGCGCGACCCGGTGTGCACGACCCAGTGCAGCGCCCAGGGGATGACGCGACGACCAACGACCAGCATCACGACAACGAAGCCGACAACTTTAAGCAGGGTGCCGAGCAAGGGCGCAAGCAGAGCTGACGCACCCTCACCCTGGTCATTGTCCAGCACGGCGGCAAGCGCGGGCAACAGCACGAGGGCGAGCACCATCACCAGGTCCTCCACGATCAGCCAGCCGACCGCGATGCGGCCTCTGCGCGTATCCACCAGATCAGCGCCCTGTAGCGCACGCAACAGAACCACGGTGCTGGCGACGGCAAGCGCGAGGCCAAAGACCAGGCCGCCCATCACCGTCCAGCCCATGACATGCGCCAGCCCCATGCCCAGTAGCGTGGCCACGGCGATCTGGACCAGGGCGCCTGGAACCGCGATGTGCCTGACCGACAGCAAATCCTTGAGCGAGAAATGCAGGCCGACGCCGAACATCAGCAGGATCACGCCGATTTCCGCCAATTCATTCGCCAGCCCTGCATCCGCGACAAAGCCGGGCGTGAACGGACCCACCAGAATGCCCGCGATCAGATATCCGACAAGTGGCGAAAGTTTCACGCGATGCGCGAGTGATCCCATGATGAATGCGACGACCAGTCCCGCGACGATCGTGCCAATCAACGGTGTATGATGCGGCATGTCTGCCTTTCCATTTTCTGCAAACCACCGGGCGTTGCACGAAGCGAGCGCCCGGCTTTGATGGGGTTCAGTCCACTATGGTGATCATCACCATGGACAGAATTGCGGCGGCAATGCCCAGACCGCCCATGGTCAGAGGCATAAACCACCAGGGTGGCCGCTGGCGACGCGAAGGGTCGCCCGACGGATCATCGAGACGCGACATATTCGCTCTCCCGCTGCTGTGGCGAAGCGTTCGTCACGAACGCCGTGGCATCCAAATGTCGTTACAGACCGGCCGGTGGCGCACGCGCACGATGTGCGCGGAGCAGATCGTGCCGACGCAGCGCGGGGACTGCCGGCAATGGCATCGCGGCCACACCTGCCGCCCCCGCAGCCAGGGTGAGCCATGCCGCCTTGCGGACGAGCAGGAATGCATGTGACACCCCGTCCGCGTCCTTGCGCCGCGAAGGAGACATAGCCTGCATGGTGCTGGCGCGCGATTTCAGGACGACTTCGGTCGTGGCCGGATTGAATGCCGAACCCTTGAGGCGGGTGAGCGGCGCGCCTATGGGAGCGAGCGCCGACAGCAAGGTGATGAAAATAAGCGTCCAGAATGCCGCGCGCACCGGCAGGCGCTCAACATGGCGCGCTGCCAATATGCTAATGCCGCTACCGGGCCGCATCGTCACTTCCGACTGCCATCACGGTCAAGATAGGCGGGCGCGAAGATGAAAGCCAGACCGGAAACGGCCCCGGATCGGTTGACAGCAGCGAGTCATTCCACTAACGGGCCACATTCCCGCGCGGGTCGACAGGATTTCCTCCTCGATGATCTGCGTAAAGCAGATTTGAACGAGAAGAGACAAGCCATGTTCGCTATCGTGCGCACGGGCGGCAAGCAGTATCGCGTCGCCGCCGGAGACAAGATCGTCGTTGAAAAGCTGGCTGGCGAAGCCGGCGACAAGGTCACGTTGGATGACGTCCTGCTGGCCGGTGACGGCGGCGACCTGAAGGACACCGCCAAGCTGACCGTCGCGGCCGAAATCATCGCGCAGGCGAAGGGCGAGAAGGTCATCGTCTTCAAGAAGCGCCGTCGCCACAATTATCGTCGCAAGAACGGCCACCGCCAGAATCACACGATCCTCAAGATCGTGTCGATCGGCGCCTGAGCCACAGCGTAGAATTTCGAGGAGTTTAGGTCATGGCACATAAGAAAGCTGGCGGTTCGTCGCGCAACGGTCGCGATTCGGAGTCGAAGCGCCTTGGCGTGAAGAAGTTCGGCGGTCAGGACGTGATCGGCGGCAACATCATCATTCGCCAGCGCGGCACCCGCGTTTATCCCGGCCGCAATGTCGGCATGGGCAAGGATCACACCCTCTTCGCGCTCGGCGAAGGCAAGGTGGTATTCCACACCGGCAAGCTCGGCCGCAAATATGTGTCGGTTGACGCAATGGCCGAAGCGGCAGAATAACGGACGACTGATGACGGGTCGTCCTTGAACAAGGGGCGATCCTTCCGGTGTCGGGGCCATTGGCCTGACCCGGTGTCCAAGGGAATAAGGGGCGCTCCTCATAGGCAGGAAGCGCCCCTTTTCCGTGGGGCGAAACCTTCTTCAAAATTCCCTTAAACCTCTGGAACTCAACGCCTTCTCGCGCGTCATGGGGGCAAGGAAAACAACCGGAGGAGACCGTCGTCAAGCCGTCATCATCGCCGGCTAACGACGCGCACGAGAGGAGAGACAAGAATGTTCGCCCGCACCCCCCGGCTGTTGCTGCGGCCCGGCTGGATGGAAGATGCCCCGGCGCTGGCCGCGGCCATCAATGACCCTGCGGTCCTGCGCAATTTATCGCATGTGCCCAATCCGTATACGGCAGAGGATGCGCAGCGGTTTCTGGCCCTGCCCCATCATCCCCGGATGCCCCGGCTGCTTGCCTTTTCGCGCACGCGGGGTGCTCCGCGCTTGATCGGCGGCTGCGGCGTTCATCCTGGTGCTGATGGCGCGCCGGAACTGGGCTACTGGATTGCCCGCGCCTATTGGGGCCTGGGCTTCGCTACGGAAGCAGCCGGCGCCGTCATCGGCATGGCGCGCGCCAATGGCATACGCACCATCCGCGCCGCCCATTGCGCCGACAACCCGGCATCCGGCAATGTCCTGCGCAAACTTGGCTTCCGCTTCACCGGAGAAACGCAGAAGCGCCATAGCCTGGGCCGGAACGCAATCGTCGATTGCCTGATCTTCGAGGAAGGTGAAGGCGGCGGCATGAATGACGATCCAATGATGGACGCTTACGCAAACGACCTGCCGGTCGCCGCCTAACCCGGCCGATGCAGTCCTAAAGGGGTGGCGATTTCGACAGTCGCCATCCCGTTCAAGGGATCGCGCCCTTTGGACGATCAAAGACGCGCGAGGGGGTACCGGAAAGATCGGTATCAACCAGCGCGGAGAAGCCCAGTCTTTGCGCCACACTGATGGACGCAACATTGTCGGGATGAATGATGCAGCGAAGCGATGGCGCCTCACCATGGGCGTCGGCCCATGTCAGCACCGCAGTCATTGCCTCAAGCGCGATCCCCTTGCCCCAGGCGTCGGGCGTCAGCACCCAGCCGGCTTCCGGCACGCTCTCCAGTTCAGGCAGTCCCCGCGCGGCACTGAGCAGTCCCGCTTCCCCCAGGAAGGCGCCGCTCTTTCGATCTTCGATCGCCCACATGCCATAGCCCAGCAACGACCACATGCCGGCGTAGCGTAGCAACCTGAACCACACCGCCTGCCCGTCCTGCGGCGCGCCACCAATATGCTTCACCACCCGCTCGTCCGCCCAAAGCGTCCGGCAGCTGGCATAGTCAGCCAGGCTGTGCGGGCGAAGGATCAGGCGGGCGGTCTCCAATATCGGCGCGTTGGTCATCGCTCGATTAAAGGGCGCAGCCCTTGGTCCGGTCAAGCCATTGAGGGCGACAATTTATCCTTCCGGTCATCCATCCGGGCCGCCGCATAGGGCGTGTCGGCACTGGCGATCAGATCCCGGTCATCCACGGCCCAGGGATAGAAGTTGGGCCGGAAATAGCCGAGCCAAGGCAAAGCGACCCTCCGCAATATGCCGGGACGCAGCAGCGCATAGCGCAGCAGCCCGCCCCATGCAGCCGAGCCCGTCACCCCATCCTGCCGCAACAAATCCATCATGCCGCGGGCGCGATGGTGCACGAAATGGCGTGTCACGACCAGCATCATCATCGACCTGACCCACCAGCGTCGAAAGCGCGGCCAGTCGCGGGTTGCATGGACCCATGTGTCATGCGCCACCCCTTTATGCTCGATTTCCTCGACGGCGTGCCAGCGCCAGAGCGCGGCCACTTCGGGATTGGCCCCGTCCAGATACCGTGAATCGCGCAGCAACTGATGCGCCAGAATCGCGGTAAAATGCTCCAGCGCCATGGTGGCCGCCAGGCTGATGATCGGCGGCCGCTGCCTCGCAAGTTCCAGCACCATCGTCACGTCCGCATCCAGGCGCGACACGTCGTAACCGTGATCGGTCACTTGCCGGTTGAAGGCGACATGTTCGCGGCTATGCGCGACTTCCTGCCGCGTGAAGGCCGCAATCTCCCGCGCCAATTGGCCCGGCGCCCCATCGCGGAAGGCCCGTACGGACTCGATGAAAAAGGCTTCGCCGCGGGGAAAGGTGATCGACAGGGCATTGAAGAAAGCCGTGGCGATCGGATCGCCATTCAGCCAATGTCGCTGTGCCCGGCGATCCCGACCGAAACGACGATCCCGGGGGGTGATGGTGAGGTCGGTGGGTGTCATGAGGACGCCTTCGTTGCTTACTGACATTTATGTAAATAAGAGAAACTGACACCAATGTCAATAAAACGCGCACGCCTTAGCCCCGACCAGAGCCGCCGCGCCGCCATGGAGGCCGCGCGCGCGCTGTTGATCGAGGCGGGACCGCAGGCCGTGACGCTGAAGGCCGTGGCGAGCCGGATCGATCGTACCCATGCCAATCTTCTCCACCATTTCGGATCGGCGGCCGGGCTGCAAAAGGCGCTGGCGGCGCATTTGGCCGAGACCATCACCGCCAGCATCGGCGAGACGGTGGAGGCCGCCCGACGCGGCGAAGTGGGTCCGCGCGCTATCGTCGACATGACCTTCGACGCCTTTGACGCGCAGGGCGCGGGCGCGCTCGCCAGCTGGATGCTCGCATCCGGCAATGAGGATGCGCTCGACCCGGTGGTGGAAGCGATCCACCGCCTCGTCGATCGGATCGCCGGCAGTGCGTTGAGCGCGGACCTTGCTGAACTGATCCGGGAAAATACGCTGATGCTGGTCCTGCTCGCACTGGGCGATTCGCAATTGGGTGGGCCGATGGCCGCCGCGATCGGATTGCCACGGGCCAAGGCGCGTGAAATCGCGACCCGCAGCCTCACCTTTGCCCTGATGCAGGAGGCCGCGACGATCGCCGCGCAAGCCGAGGTTTAACTTTGCCGCCAATGGGGCTATGGGCGCGCCATGCATTTCCTCGATCAAGCAAAAATCTTTATCAAGTCCGGCTGGGGCGGTCCTGGCGCGGTCAGCTTCCGGCGCGAAAAATATGTCGAATATGGCGGCCCGGACGGCGGCAATGGCGGCAAGGGCGGCGACATCATCTTTGAAGCCGTGGCCGGCCTCAACACGCTGATCGATTTTCGCTACACCCAGCATTTCAAGGCGCAGCGCGGCCAGCCCGGCATGGGCAAGAATCGCTATGGCGCGGGCGGCGACGACCTGGTCGTCAAGGTGCCGGTCGGCACGCAGATCCTGTCCGATCCGACCCCGATTGAGGGGACGGAGGACGAAGACGGATCGATGGAATATGAGCAGGAACTACTTGCCGACTTCACCGAGGTAGGCCAGCGCATCGTCCTGCTGCGCGGCGGCGATGGCGGGCGGGGGAACCTCTCGTACAAGACGAGCACCAATCGCGCCCCGCGCCAGCATGGCACGGGCTGGCCGGGCCAGGAAATGTGGGTATGGCTGCGCCTCAAGCTGCTGGCTGATGTCGGCCTCGTCGGGATGCCCAATGCGGGCAAGTCGACGCTCATCAATCAAGTGACGAATACCAAGGCGAAGGTCGGCGCCTATGCCTTCACCACCACCAAACCGCAACTTGGCGTGGTACTGCACCGCGATCGCGAATTTGTGCTGGCGGACATTCCCGGCCTTATCGAAGGAGCCGCCGAGGGAGCAGGTATAGGCGATCGGTTCCTGGGGCATATCGAACGCTGCCGGGTGCTGTTGCACCTGATCGACGCGACCGGCGACGATCCGGTCGAAGCCTTTCGCATCGTGACCGACGAACTGGCGGCCTATGGCGGAGGGCTGGACGAAAAGCCCCAGCTGGTCGCTCTCAACAAGGGGGACTTGCTGGGTCAGGAACTGATGGAAGACATTGCCGACCAGTTACGCGAGGAAGCCGGCGTCGAGGATGTGTTCATCATTTCGGGCGCAACCGGCGAAGGCGTCGGCGCGCTGCTGGACGCGGTGCTGCCGATGCTGGACGCTCCGGCACCACGTGAGGAAGAGGACGCGCCTGAGGCCGAGAAGCCATGGTCGCCGATTTGACAACCCCATAGCCTGCCTCCGTTCGGTTCGAGCTTGTCGAGAACGATGCGCGAGGGTTCTCGACAAGCTCGAAGCGAATGGATTGTATTTTAGACCGCCATGAACCCCCTCTCCGGTTTCCCTCCTGCGCTCGTCCGCCGCCTCGTCATCAAGGTCGGCTCGGCCCTGCTGGTCGATCCTGCGGGAGAGGTGCGCGTTGACTGGCTGCGCACGCTGGTCGCGGACGTCGCTGCCCGCAAGGCGGCGGGACAGCAGGTCATCATCGTATCTTCGGGCGCCATCGCGCTGGGGGCAAGGCGGCTCAAACTGCCCAAAGGCGGGCGAGGGTCGCTCGAAGATGCGCAGGCCGCCGCTGCCACCGGGCAGATCGCACTGTCGCAATGCTGGGCGGGCCTGCTCGATCAGCAAGGCATCACGGCCGCACAGATGCTGGTGACGCTGGACGATCTGGAAAACCGGCGGCGCTACCTCAACGCATCGGCGACGCTGGAGCGGTTGATGACGCTCGACGTCGTGCCCGTCGTCAACGAAAATGACAGCGTAGCGACCGCTGAAATCCGGTTCGGCGACAATGATCGGCTGGCGGCGCGTATCGGACAGGCGGCACGGGCTGACGCGGTTGTCCTGCTTTCCGATGTTGACGGGCTTTACACCGCCAACCCGCAGGTCGATGCGACCGCGATGTTGATTGATACGATCGAGACGATCGACGCGCGGATCGCGGCGATGGCGGACGGCGGCTCCGCGTCGGGTATGGGGTCGGGGGGCATGGTGTCCAAGATACAGGCGGCCCGCATCGCCACCGGGGCAGGCGCGCATCTGGCAATTATATCTGGCAAGATTGACGCGCCGCTGTCGCATTGGGCCGATGGTGGGCGGGGCTCCATATTTCTGGCCGCGCAGGCCAAGGGCGCGCGCAAGGGCTGGCTCGCGGGTCGGTTGACGACTCAAGGGCGGATCATCGTGGACGCAGGCGCGGAACAGGCGCTGGCCAAGGGCAACAGCCTGTTACCCGCCGGTGTCGCCCGCGTCGAAGGTGTGTTCGATCGCGGCGATGTGATCGACATAGTGGCGCAGGACGGCCGCGTGATCGCGCGTGGCCTGATCGAATATGACAGCGTCGCCGCCGCCAGGATCGCAGGCCGCCGCAGCGAGGACATACCCGCCCTGCTGGGCGAAATGCCCCGGTCGGTATTGGTCCATCGCGACCATCTGGCAATGATCTGAGCCATGGCGCCGTTTCGCATCGCCATGACCGGCGCAACCGGTTTTGTGGGCACAGACGTGCTCGAACAGGCATTGGGAGAAGGTCTGCGCGTCAATGCGCTGACGCGGCGGGCGCAACCGCCCCGCGCCCGGCTGAAATGGGTGCCAGGGGCTCTGGAAGACGCCGCCGCGCTCGATACGCTGGTACGCGACGCCGATGCCGTCATCCACATTGCCGGCGTCGTCAACGCGCCCGACCGCGCCGGTTTCGAGGCCGGCAATGCGCGCGGGACGGTGGCGGTCATCGACGCCATGCGCCGGCGCGGCATCCGTCGGCTGGTCCATGTCTCCTCGCTCGCCGCGCGCGAGCCCGAATTGTCGGATTATGGCTGGTCGAAGGCGCTGGCCGAACGCCACGTGAAGGCGAGCGCGCTTGATTGGACGATCGTCCGTCCCCCCGCCATTTACGGCCCCAATGATCGCGAAATGCTGGACCTGTTCCGCATGGCCAAGCGCGGGATCATGATGCTGCCCCCCGGCGGGCGGCTGTCGGTCATCCATGTCGGCGATCTGGCACGGCTGCTGCTGGCGGCGGCGAAGGAGACGGAAAACAGCCTTACCAGCACTTACGAAGTCGATGACGGCACGCCGGGCGGATGGGATCATCACGATTTCGGCGCCGCGATCGGCCGCGCCGTGGGGCGGCAGGTGCGAACATTGGCGACGCCGCGCTGGGCACTCGGCATGGCGGCGCGGACAGACCGGATGATACGCGGCGGCAAGGCGAAGCTGACACCCGACCGCGTGGACTATTTCTGCCATCCCGACTGGGTGGTCGCGCCGACGATGCAGCCGCCCCGGCGCTTGTGGATGCCCCAGGTTCCGACCGAAGACGGTCTCAAAGCCACAGCGGCCGCCTATCGAGAAAAGGGCTGGATCTGATCCTGGGTTAACGGATAACGGAACCCTTGTGACCAGCCGGCGCTTGGGTTCCCATGACCGAACGCATGTCCCCTTCCGAACAGCCCAGCGCCCGCCGCCTGCAACGCGCAGGATGCTGGGTCGTTGGCCTTATTCTGGCGATCGTCATCGTCATCTTCCTGGCGCGCAACATCTGGCATGGCGAGGAATTGCAGGAGGATCAGGCCAGGGGCGGCGCCAATGTGACCCAGCATACCGGCAAAAGCTACGACTGAGCCCTCAGCGATCCTCGGGCGCGGGCTGCTTTGCCCGTTGCTCGGCCAGAAATGCGCTGATCGCCTGCCCGCTGGCATTGAGCAGCGGGTAGGTGCGCGCGTCGCTCAGCCAATCGGGCCGGCGTGCGCCGCTGCCGTAGAAAGTGTCGTAGACCAGGCTGAAGGCAAGGAAGATCAACGTCGCGCCGATCAGACCCTTCACCGCGCCAAAACCCGCGCCCAAGACCCGGTCGACCGGTCCCAGGATCGACTGGCGCGTACGCCGGCCGATGGCATGGGCCAGCATCTTGCCCGCGCCGAATGTAACGCCGAACACAAGGACCAGCGCTAGCACCGCCGCACCGCTCGGCGAGCCGACAAAGGCGCTGAGCAGTTCGGCAGCCGATGCATGAAAGAGACGGATGGCGAAGATCGCCAGCACCCAGGCGATGAGAGACAGGGTTTCCAGCACGAAACCGCGCAGCAGCCCCAGCACGGCACACCCGCCGATGGCGAGCAGAACGAGAATGTCGATGGCGTTCATCGCCTGCGTGGCTATCCGCGTCCCAGCATCTGGTCAACCAGCTGCGCGAGCGTGCGAAAACCACTCACCGCTATCCCGTTCACGCCATCGCTGGCGGACGCGGGCACGAAGGCCCTGTTGAAGCCCAATTTGGCCGCCTCCCGCAACCGCAGCGGTGCATGTGCGACGGGCCGGATCTCGCTCGACAAGGCGACTTCGCCGAACAGCACGACGTCGGCGGGCACCGGCCGCTCCGATAACGCCGAGATCAACGCGGCCGCGACGGCCAGATCGGCGGCGGGATCGGACAGGCGATACCCGCCCGCGACGTTGAGATATACCTCGGCCGTCGAAAAGCTGAGGCCACAGCGCGCCTCCAGCACGGCAAGGATCATCGCCAGCCGGCCATTGTCCCAGCCGACGACGGCCCGACGCGGCGTCGCGCCACTCGACAGGCGCACGACCAGCGCCTGTATCTCCACCAGCACGGGTCGCGTCCCTTCCAGCGCCGGGAAGACCGTTGCGCCTGTCACCGTCTCGTCCCGGTTGGTGAGGAACAAAGCCGACGGATTGGCGACCTCCTCCAACCCTTCGGCCACCATCGCGAAGACGCCGATCTCGTCGGTACCGCCAAAGCGGTTCTTGACCGCGCGCAGGATACGATATTGGTGGCTGCGTTCGCCTTCGAACGCCAGCACGGTATCGACCATATGTTCCAGCACGCGCGGCCCCGCGATGCTGCCATCCTTGGTGACGTGCCCCACGAGGATCAGCGCGGTGCCGCGCTGCTTGGCGAATTTGATGAGTTCCTGGGACGAGGCGCGCACCTGGCTGACAGTTCCGGGCGCGCCCTCGATCAGGTCGCTGTGCATGGTCTGGATCGAATCGATGATGAGCAGCGCGGGTGGCGGCCCCTCCCCCAGCGTGGTCAATATGTCGCGCACGGATGTCGCGCTCGCCAATTGCACCGGCGCGGTGCCAAGGCCCAGCCGCTGCGCCCGCAACCGCACTTGGTCGGCCGCCTCCTCACCGCTGATATAGGCGACTGAAAGGCCGCGCATCGCGATCCGCGCCGCCGCCTGGAGCAGCAGGGTCGATTTGCCGATACCCGGATCGCCGCCGATAAGGGTCGCGGAGCCATGAACGATGCCGCCCCCTAGCGCCCGGTCGAATTCGGCAATGCCGGTGCTCGTGCGCGGGGGCAGCTCGACCGTGTTGTCAAGACCCACCAGCGTGATTGCCCGGCCGCCATTTTGCAGGTCGTGCCGCGCGGAAAAGACCGTCTCCCCGGCTTCCTCGACAATGCTGTTCCATTCGCCGCAATCCTCACACTGCCCCTGCCATCGGTTGGTGACGGTGCCGCATTGCTGACAGACGAATTTTCGCTTTGCCTTGGCCATGACCTGTCATGGCGAAAGGCAAGGAACAGTTCAAGAACGATCGCGGTCGCAGTGGAAACATCGTCCATGCTCGGGCATTGAAACGGCATGAAAACGATCCGCGTCGCCAGCTACAATATTCGCAAGGCCATTGGCACCGATCGGCGACGGATCCCGGAAAGGGTGCTGGAAGTCCTGGGGGAGGTCGACGCGGACATCATCGCCTTGCAGGAGGCAGACCGACGTTTCGGCGTACGCTCGGCCGCCATTCCGCCGCGGCTGCTCGACATGTTGAGCGGTTACAAGTCCGTGCCGCTCAATATCCAGACCGACTCGATGGGCTGGCATGGCAATGCGATCCTGGTTCGCAAGGACGCCGAAATTGGCGTCCATGACGTGCTGCACCTGCCCTATCTGGAACCGCGCGGCGCGACCATGGCGGAAATCACGGCGAAGGACATCACTGTGCGCGTGTTTGGCATGCATCTTGACCTGTCGGGCCTGTGGCGTCGCCGGCAGGCGGCTGCGGTCATCCATGCTGCTGCACAAGGCGAAAGCTTGCCCACCATCTTGATGGGCGATCTCAACGAATGGAGCGCAAATGGGGGGTGTCTGGCTGATTTTGGCCGTCATTACAGCTTTGCCCCCTGCGGCCGCAGCTTTCACGCTCGCCGGCCCGTCGCCCGGTTGGACCGTATCATGCATTGCAGCCAACTGACCCTGAAGACCTGCGGCGTCCATGAAAGCGCCGCCGCGCGCAAGGCATCCGATCATCTGCCGATCTGGGCGGAATTCTCTGTTGATTGAGGTCGTCTTGCTGTTCGGCAACCTGTCATCGCCCTCGACAATGCGCTCTGCCTCTGCGACCCTGATACCATGAAGGAGCGGGAATTACGGCTCGCGCTGGTCTGCTACGGCGGCATCAGCCTGGCCATCTACATGCACGGCATCACCAAGGAAGTGTGGCGGCTCGCCCGCGCCAGCCGCGCTTATCATGACAATGCAGCGCCCAGCAGCGGCAGCGAAGCCGTCTATCGCGCGCTCATCGGCGCGATCGAGACGCAAAGCGGCATTCGCCTGCGCGTCATGCCCGACATCATCGCAGGAGCCAGCGCCGGCGGCATCAACGGCATCTTCCTGGCGCAAGCGATAGAAACCGGGCAATCGCTGGAACCGCTGACCGACCTCTGGCTCGACAATGCCGATGTCGATCAATTGCTGGACCCCGACGCCCGACCAGCCCGCGCTTTCACCAAATTCTGGGCGACGCCGCTCGTCTGGATGGCGGCGCGCCATCCGGGCGATGCGGTGGAACGCACCGTGGCGCCCGGCACCCGGGAAGAGGTGCGGATGAAATTGTCGCGCTTCATCCGGTCGCGCTGGTTCGACCCGCCGTTCGGCGGAGAAATTTTCACCACCATGCTGCTCGACGCGTTCGATGCCATGGCGGCGGCCGATCGGGGACCGCCCTTGCTGCCTGAAGGCCATCCGCTCGACCTGTTCGTCACGGTCACGGATTTCGAAGGCCATCCCCAAAGCCTTAATCTCAACAGTCCGCCGCAGGTCATCGAAACCGAACATCGGCTCTCCATCGGCTTCCGCGCGCGCGGGCGGGGCGAAAGGCTGTTCGCCGACACTGCCGAACTGGTGTTCGCCGCCCGCGCGACGGCCAGTTTCCCCGGCGCTTTCCCGCCCTTTACCGCGCGGGAACTTGATAGGGTGCTGAAGCGCAAACACCGCAACTGGCCAACCCGCGACATTTTTCTCGCGCGTGCCCTGCCGCGTCACGCCGCGCGCGGCGCCGCCGAGGACGCCGTGCTGATCGACGGATCGGTCCTGGCCAACGCTCCCTTCGCCCAAGCGATCGGCGCGCTGCGTAACCGGCCATCACGCCGCGAGGTGGATCGGCGCTTCGTCTACATCGATCCCAAGCCGGGGCACCGGTCCATCCGCCTTAACAAGGAGGGGCAGCAGGAAGACCTGCCGAGCGGAGCGACTCCGCCCCTTCCCGGCTTTTTCCGCACCATCTTCGGCGCGCTGTCCGACATTCCGCGCGAACAACCCATTCGCGACAATCTGGATGTCATCGACCGCCATTCCGCGCGCATCCGTCGCATGCGGCGGATTTTCGACGCGCTGCGCCCCGGCATTGAGGCGGATGTGGAGAGCGCGGTCGGCCGCATGCTGTTTCTGGACCGGCCAACGCCCGCGCGTCTGTCAGCCTGGCGCGCCAAGGCGCAGCAGCGCGCCGCCGGCGCTGCCGGCTTCGCCTATCCCGCTTATGGCCATCTCAAATTATCGGGCATCGTCGAATCGCTTTGTGCGCTTCTGTTCCGGTTGAGCGGAGAGGATAGCGCCATGATGCGCGAAGCCTATCGCCAGGCAATATGGGCAGCGGTGCGCAATCAGGGCGCCGACCAATTAAGCGAGAGCAGCGGATCGGCCGCGGCACCCGTCGCCTTCTTCCGCGCCCATGATCTCGCGTTCCGCATCCGCCGTCTGCGATTTATGGCGCGCCGTCTGGCCGAAACTCTGGAGATAGAGGCGCAGGCGGAGGATTCTGCGGTGCTCGCCATGCATGACGCGATTTATGGCGCGCTGTCTCTCTATGCCGAATGCGAAGACCATGACTTTTATGGCGACAGCGTCGTTGCCGCAGCCAAAGCCGTACCTGGCGACGCCGCCGCCGCGCTGGATGCGGTGGCGGCGGCGCGGGACCTCAAGGCCCGCGACGAGTCGGCCGACCGGATGCTGGCGGAGGCTCTGGCCGGGCTGCCCAAGGCAGGTCGCCGCACCATGTTGCTGGCCTATCTCGGCTTTCCCTTCACTGACATTGCCTCTCTACCGTTGCTCCAGGGCGACACTCTGGATGAATATGATCCGGTCAAGGTGGACCGGATTTCGCCGGAAGATTGCTCTGCCATTCGTCCGGGCGGCGCCGAAGCAACGCTGAAAGGGATAGAATTCAACAACTTCGGCGCATTTTTCAGCCGGGTCTATCGCGAGAATGATTATCTATGGGGGCGGCTGCACGGCATCGAACGGCTTCTAGACATCGTGAATTCGAGTGTTCCTGCGGCAAGTCGGCTTTCGCCAGACATGCTGGCCGACTATAGGCGGGCGGCGTTTCTGGCGATCCTCGACGAGGAAGAGTCGCGCTTGCCGCATGTTGCGGACTTGATCGCCAGCTTGCGGGAGGAAATCGGGTGAGCAGGCGTTTGGTGCTGGTTCCGATGGCTATGATGCTGGCGCTGACCGCCGGCTGCCGTGCGTCCGACGACAGCGCGCAGACGGACGATGTTGCCCAGCCGCTTCAGCCGACAGCCACTCAGGCTACCGCCCCGGAACCGCCCGCGCCTCAGCCCGCTGCGCCACCGAAGCCTACGCCGGCAGCAGCGGCCGCCGCTCCGACGCCCGCCAGTCCTGTCGTCACCGTGCGTACGCAACCCGCCCCTTACTTCCCGCTCGACTTACCCCCATCCGACGTCGCTGCCAGTGCCGCGCCCTTCCCGCGCGAGGTGACGGAATTCATGGTTTCGCGCGATGGCTGCGACCATTTTCGCGGCGAGGACCCCTATGACGCTGAACGCCGCGCCTTCATCCAGGAAAATATCGACGAGCTTTGCCGGGGCACGGACGCGCGCCTGGCTATGCTGCGGCGGCGCTATGCCGGCGACCCGTCGGTGATCGCCGCCCTGAAAGGCTATGACGACCGGATCGAAACGCAGCTCAGCTATCGCTGATCACTCCAGCAAGGCATCGATCGCCCGCGCCAGGTCTACATCCCGCTGGGACAGGCCGCCTGCGTCATGCGTTGTCAGCACAATGTCGACGCGATTATAGACGTTGGACCATTCGGGATGATGGTCGGCCTTCTCCGCCAAAATGGCGACCCGCGTCATAAAACCGAAGGCGGCGTTAAAGTCGGCGAAGGTGAAGCGGCGGGATAGTCCGTCCGGGTCGGTAATCGCAGTCCAGTTCGATAGGTGCGAGAGCGCCTTGGCGCGTTCGTCTTCGTTCAACCTGGCGATCATGTCTCTATCCCTTGGCGGCGCTTTGCGCTTATGTGGCAGTCATGTCGCAGACCCGTCAACCGCCGCGCTTCGCGCCTACCGCGCAGGACATCGAAACGCTCGCGCTTGAAGCTCTGAGCCGGCTGCCCGATCCCTTTCGGGAACATCTGCTCAACGTCGTGCTGTTTGTCGAAGACTTCGCCGATTCCGACACGCTGCGGGCGATGGACATTGACGACCCCTTCGGCCTCACTGGGCTTTATACCGGGCGCCCGGTCGGGCAAGACGCGCAGACGGGCGATACGCCCCCTATGATCCACCTGTTTCGCCGTCCCCTGCTCGACGAATGGGTCGAAACCGGGGTGCCCCTCGACGCCCTCATCACCCATGTCGTCGTGCATGAGATTGGCCATCATTTCGGCCTGTCCGACATCGATATGCACGTGCTGGAGGATATGGTCGGATCATGATCGATGCGGCGCTGCGGCTCGACGACGTCGCCTGCGTGCGCGGCGGGCGGATGTTGTTCCGCGGCGTTTACCTGACATTGGCTCCAGGGAACGGCGCGATGCTCACCGGTCCCAATGGCGTGGGCAAATCCAGCCTATTGCGGCTTTGCGCCGGGCTGCTTCCGGCTTTCACCGGATCGGTAGCCCGGAGCGGGGGCGTGGCGCTATGCGACGAGAAGCTGGCGCTGGACAGCGATGCGACGCTTCATAAGGCGCTGTCCTTCTGGGCCGCGATCGACAAGGCGGACCCGGCGCAGGTCGATGCCGCAATCGACGTCATGGCCTTGGGCCCGCTTGCCTGCGTGCCGGTGCGAATGCTTTCGACGGGGCAACGAAAGCGCGCCATGCTTGCGCGGACCATCGCGAGCGGTGCAGCGATATGGCTGCTGGACGAGCCGGGCAATGGCCTCGACGCCGCCTCGCTCGAACTTCTGGGCTACGCCGTTGAGCGCCATCTGGCCAATGGGGGAATCTCCCTCGTCGCGTCCCACCAACCTCTTTCCATACCCGCGCCGGTGACGATCCACCTGCCAGACCATCAGGTCGCGCCGGAATGAGGCTGGTGTGGCTTCTCGTCCGCCGGGACTTGCGGCAAGCCTGGATATCGGCCGGGCTCTGGCTGCCTGTGGCGTTCCTGCTGCTCGTCGCCAGCCTCTACCCTTTCGCGGTCGGGCCCGACGCCCGGCTGCTCGCGCGTACCGGAGGAGGCATGCTCTGGATCGCCGCGCTGCTCGCCAGCCTGCTGCCGGTGGATCGCCTGATCGCCCCGGATGCGCAGGCCGGCGTGCTTGATCAGATGGCCGCGCGCGGCACTGGCGAAGAAATGATCGTGCTGGCCCGCCTGGTGGCGCACTGGATCGGCTTTGGACCGCCCTTGATGCTTGCGGCCCTGCCCGCGGCCGCCTTGCTGAAGCTGGACAGCGCGATGATGGTCCGCCTCGAAATCGGCCTGCTCATCGGTACGCCGGCACTTGCTGCCCTTGGCCTGCTTGTCGCTACGCTCACTGCCGGTTTGCGCTCCAGCGGTGCGCTGGCGGGGCTCCTTGCGCTGCCGCTTGCCGTGCCGCTGCTGATTTTCGGCGCCGGCACATTGGGGGATGGCAGCGGAGCCGCGCTCAAATTTCTCGCGGCCGCGTCGCTGTTGCTAGTCGCGATCACGCCTTTCGCCGGCGGGGCAGCGCTGCGCGCCGGGCGCGAATAGCGACAGGCGGCCGCCAAACCGGCTCTAAACGCCGGTCAATAATATCCTCATTGACCTTCACGCGCGGCGGGCATAGCAGGGCGGCGCTTTTCCCAAGGACAAGAGTGCCCGAACAATGACCTATGTCGTGACCGACAATTGCATCCGCTGCAAATTCATGGATTGCGTCGAGGTCTGCCCCGTAGATTGTTTCTACGAGGGGGAAAATATGCTGGTTATCAACCCCAGCGAGTGCATCGATTGCGGTGTGTGCGAGCCGGAATGTCCTGCCGAAGCGATCCTGCCCGACACCGAGAACGGCCTGGAAAAATGGCTGGAGCTCAACACCAAATATTCCGCCGAATGGCCCAACATCACGGTCAAGGGCGATGCGCCGGCTGATGCCGAAGCCATGAATGGCGTCGAGAACAAGCTCGACCAGTTCTTTTCTCCCGAACCGGGCAAGGGCGACTAAGCCAGCCTCGATCGCGTTAACGTCTCATATCGAGCCACGCTCCCAGCGATTATGTCTGGGGGTGGTAATTTTGTTACGAATCTGCTAAAAGCGGCCGCAACGGTCGGATTCCCCTAGATGCGGCCCTGGAGAATGAACTTCATGTCTTGACGGGTCGCGCCGGGCACATTGTGGCATTCCGCTTTGTTTCGCTGCTCCGCGACGGCCCGCCTCCCGCTAGAATTGGAAAGGTATCAAATGGCTGCCAAGGCGCTGTCCTTTGACGTTGGTGATTATGTCGTTTACCCCAAGCATGGCGTTGGCCGTGTGATCGAGCTTCAGAAGGAGCAGATTGCGGGCATGGAATTGGAGCTCTATGTGCTCCGGTTCGAAAAGGAGCGCATGACGCTCCGCGTGCCGACCAACAAGGCCGAAGGCGTAGGTATGCGCAAGCTCTCTTCCAACAAGACGTTGGAAGAGGCCATGGAAACGCTCAAGGGCAAGCCCAAGGTCAAGCGCACCATGTGGTCGCGGCGTGCGCAGGAATATGAAGCGAAAATCAATTCGGGCGATCTGGTGTCGATCGCCGAAGTGACCCGCGACTTGTTCCGCGCCGACGATCAGCCGGAACAAAGCTATTCGGAGCGCCAGATTTTCGAAGCCGCTTCGAGCCGCCTGGCGCGCGAACTGGCCGCTATGGAAGAGACGGACGAACCAAGCGCTCTACAGAAAATCCTGCGCATCCTGAATGAGGCCGCGCCCAAATATGCAAAGGTCGAGGGCTGATCATTCGTCGTTTTTGAGACATAAAAAAGGAGCGCTTCGACCCTGTCGATGCGCTCCTTTTTTTCGCACTGGTCGCGGCGACCAGAGCTTACTGATCCTTTACGGCGCCCGCGGCGTCCTGGGCCGCATCACCCACGCTGCTAGCTGCTTCGCCGACCTGAGAAGCCGCGCTGGACACGGCATTGTCCTTGCTGGTTTCACTGCTGATCAGGAAGAAGGCAGCGACCGCCACCACGACGACCAGCAACAATATCGCCAGCGTCATGCCGCCGCCACTGCGACGCTCAATCACCGTGGTCGTCGTAGTTGCTGGTCGTTCCTGTTCGACCTGGTAATCGGCCATGATCTCGTCCTCCTCCTCATTGTTGTGCCACCCGGCAGGATCAATGCCAAATAGGATACGGAGGTTCCCGATCGGCCCTCTAATTGCCTCGATAGCTGCTATAGCCATAGGGGCTCATGACAACCGGCACATGATAGTGGGCGCTGTCGTCATCAGCGCGAAAAACAATGTCGATTTCAGGAAAAAAGGGCTTGGCCCCCGCGCCCGCATAGCGGCTGATGTCGAAGCGAATCCGGTAGATGCCCGGCGGCGTCACCACCTCCGACCCGAAGTTGCGCACACGGCCATTGGCATCGGTCGCCGCGCTGCCGACCGCAACCCAGTCGCCAGCGTCATTTTTCCGCTCCAGCGTCGCAGGGATGCCCGCGCCGCCGGTGCCCGTCGCCAGGTCCAGCACATGGGTCGAAATCTCCGATGCTGCCGCGGGCATCGGCAGGGCGGCAAGAGCGCCAAGGATTGAAATGGAAAATGCGTAAACGACCTTCATGACGGCACCTTCCAACTTTGGACGATATGTAAAACGCATGTTCAGGCCGTCCCGTCCTCGACCGGGACGAAAGCACCCTTGGCGCGATCCTTTACCACCTTGTCCGCGCGGAATACCGATCCGCTCATGGTGATATAGACGCCCGGCTCGGCCACCTGCGCCGTGGCGAATGCCATGCCCAGATTGAAACTTGCGTCGCTCTCGCCGAAACGCGCAGGGGCCAGGGCGCCGACAAGCACGATCGTCTTGCCCTCTATGTCTTTCAGAACCTTCGCCGTTTCGGTCATGGTGTCGGTGCCATGGGTGATGACGATGTGCCGTTCCCGCGCCGCTGCGACCCGGGCCGCGACCAGTGCACGGTCCTTGTCGTCCAGTTCCAGACTGTCCTTGCGGGTGACTTCCTCGATCCGGAAAGGCCGCTTGACGCGGGCTACCTCGAGCAGCTTCGCCATCACGGTTTCACCAACCTGATAATCGGACAGGGCATCGAAATAAATCTTGTCGATGGTGCCGCCAGTCGTCAGCAGCAGGATCGGGGCGTCGGGGGACAGCATGGCATACTCCGAAGGATGTTTGCGGGGCCTCTAGCCTAACGCTTTTCGAAGGGGAACCGCCCATCAGTCCCCGCGCGCCATCGCCTCTCCGCGATCCCGCGCGGCTTCCAGCGTTTCGGTCATAAGCGTCAGCAGCCGATCGTCCGCGTCCAGGATGTTCAGGCCCTCACGCGTCATCCCGCCGGGGCTCGCCACCTGATCGGCCAATGTCGCCGGCGTCACCTGCGCCGCCGCCGCCATATTGGCCGCGCCCTGCACTGTCGCCATCGCCATTCGCGCGGCCTGATCTGCTGGAATACCGATCGCCTCCCCTGCTCGCGACAGCGCGTCGACAAAGCGGAAGAGAAAGGCCGGTCCACAACCCGACAGCGCCGTCACCCGGTTGAACAGCGCCTCGTCCGCCATCCATTCGGAAAGGCCCAGCGGTCCCAGCAAAGCCTCCATATTCGCCCTGCCGGACGGAGAAGTATGTGCATCGGTGTAGAGGGCTACAACGCCCTGCCCCATGCCGACTGGCAGGTTCGGCATCGCGCGCACGATGTCGCCCGTCGCCGGAAAACGCGCACGCAGGTCCCCCAACGTCGTCCCCGCCAGGATCGACAGCATCGAGACTTCGGAATGGCAAAGCGGTGCCAGTTGCGCTGCGACGTCGGCGACCTGATAGGGCTTCATGCCCAGCATCACGGTCGTACCGCGCGCCAGCGCCTGCGGATAGGTCGTCACCACATCGACCCCGTCCGCTACGGGCCCACCGCTTGGCCGCAGGACTGTGACGCGGCTGGGGTCAAGACCGCAGTCCAACCAACGGTTCAACATCTGTCCGGCCATATTGCCGCAACCGACGAGGAAGAGATGCTCGGGCCAGCCTTTGGCCATGGATCAGGCCTCGCCGCGGGTTTCGATCAGGCTGGCCGAAATCGCCTCTGACGGCGACTTGCCGCCCCACAGGACGAACTGGAATACCGGATAGAAGCGCTCGCATTCGTCAATCGCGGTTTCGACCAGCAATTGCGCCTGATCGAGCGTCAGCGTGCCGCCCGCACCCAGCAGGGCTCCATGGCGGAACAAAACTATGCCGCTGGACGACCATAATTCGAAATGGCCGATCCATAGCTGCTCGTTGATGAGGCCCAGCGTTTCATAGATCGCCGAACGCTTGTCTTCCGCCACGCGCACGTCAGGCAGCACCAGCAGTTGAAGCACCTGATCTTCGTCACGCCAGATGCCGCGCAATTCATATTGCGCCCAGGACCCTTGCGTATTGCCGACGATCTCATCCTCGCCGACCTGGTCGAAGCTCCAGCCATGCGCCTCAAAATAAGCGGCCAGCATGTCAATCGGCGCAGCTTCCTGCCCGCCCTGTTCAAATTCGTCGCTATCCATCATCGGCGCGCCTTAACACCGCAGGACGGCAAAGGACAGTCGTTCAGTTGGCGTCGTCCGGCAGCGGGGCAACGCCTTCGATGCTGCGATCGAGCGCTTCGTTCGCCTTGGGCTTGACGGTCTTGACGCTCTTGGCGACTGGTTCACCAGCCTTGCCTTCCAGCGCGTCGATGCGGGCTTTCAACGATTCCACCTCTTCACGCGCGGCCTGAGCCATCGCCTTGACCGTATCGAATTCCTCGCGCGATACGAAGTCTACACCGCCGATCCATTCCTTGGCACGTTCCCGCGCGTTGGATTCAAATTCGCGAGTCATCCCGGCCATGGTGCCGGCCGCGCCGTTGACCAGCTTGGCCAGATCGTCGAAAAAGCGATTCTCGCTCTGCATTGCTCTTGTCCTTCCTGCGGCGCGACCGGCGCCTTCCTTTATCTTACTTGGGCCCTGAGCGCCGGAGCCACAAGGGTTTCCGCATCAGGATTAAGGCGGCCAATCTCGTAATTGAGAACTGCGGCGAAACATAGCCAGGCCAGATAGGGCAGCATCAATATGCCAGCCAGTCGGCGAATGCGCCAGAAATAGCGGATGGTGAGCCCCACGGCGACGATCAGCGCCACAATCAGGATCAGAGCCGCGTCCACCTGATGCATTCGAAAGAAAAGCGGCGACCAGGCCAGGTTCATCACCAGTTGCAACAGGAATAGGCCGACCGCCACGCCGCGCGCTTGCGCCCCCCGCGCATGCAGCACGATCGCGAACGCCAGCGCCATCAGCACATACAGGATCGTCCAGGCGACGCCGAATGCCCAGCCCGGCGGCATCAATGCGGGCTTGTCCAGCGCGGCGAACCAGCGATTGCCGTAGCCGCTATTGGCGAGTTGGCCAGACAGGAAGCCCAGAAACACGATGGCGGGCACGGTCACGAGCGCCCACCGCAGATAGGACAGGCGCAACTGCCCCCGCGACGCGATTCCATTCATCGGCAACAACACCCCCGCGCTTGTCCCTCATTCGGCTGGTTCGGGCGAATCCTTGAGCGCCGATTCCAGCTTGCGGCTGACGGTTTGCGGAGAAACCGTGCGCTTGGCAACGCGCGAATAGAAGATGGGGATGAGGAAAAGCGTGATCAGCGTCGCCAGGCTGACGCCGAACACCACGACGACGCCGATCGACTGGCGCGCCGCCGCCCCCGCGCCGCCGCGGATCACCAGCGGCAGCGCGCCGATGACCGTGGCGATCGATGTCATGAGGATCGGCCGCAACCGGCGCTTCGCCGCTTCCCGGATGGCGCGGCCTATTTCCAGTCCCTCATCACGCAGCTGGTTGGCGAACTCGACGATCAGAATGCCGTTCTTCGCCGCCAGGCCGACCAGCATGACGATGCCGATCTGGCTGTAGAGGTTGACCGATCCGCCGGTCAGCGCCAGCCCCAGCACGCCGCCCGCCACGGCGAGCGGCACGGTCGCGATGATGACGCCGGGATGGATGAAGCTTTCGAATTGCGCCGCAAGCAGCAGGAACACCACCACGATGGTGAGGCCGAACACCAACCAGATCGCACCCCCGGTTTCCCGCAGCGACTGGCTTTCGCCGCGATAGCCCAGCGCGATGACTTCGGGCGACTGGCGCGCCTGCCCTTCCAGCCAGGTCAGCGCATCGCCCAGCGACGTGCCCGGCGCCAGCGCGGCGGTCAGTGTGATTGCCCGCAATTTGTTGAAGCGGTTGAGCTGGCGCGGGCCTGCCACTTCCTTGACCGTCACCAGCGATGACAGGGGCACCAGCGCGCCGGTCCGGCTGCGCACGTTGATCCGCTCCAGGTCAGCGACGGTTTCGCGCCCTTCATCCTCCGCCTGCACCAGAACGCGATATTCCTCGCCCCGGTCGACATAGGTGGTGACACGGCGGGACCCCAGCAGGCTTTGCAGCGCCTGGCTGACGTCATTGACCGATACGCCGAGGTCCCCCGCCCGTTGAAGATTGGTCTCGATCCGCATCTGCGGCTTGGATTCCTTGTAATCGCTGTCGAGGTTGATGAGGCCAGGATAGTTGGCCGCCGCCGCCATGATCCGGTCACGCGCCGCCGCCAGACCTTCATAGGTCGCGCCCGCCAGCACCAGATTGACCGGCAGCCCCCGGCCCCGGCCCAGCCCCGATCGCGGCGCCGCATTGCCGCGCACGCCGGGCTGATCGGCAATCACCTTGTTGATGATGGTCGCCACTTCCGCGGTGGTGATGCGGCGATCTTCCCACGGGCGCAGGAAGGCGATGACATTGCCACTGTTGAAATCGTCGGTGGTCCCGAAACCACCGGGGGCGCGAACCACCAGATTTTGCAGCGTGCCATCCTTGCGCAGGAAATTGAGGTCCTTCTCGATCTTGAGCATATAGGCCAGCATCTGGTCATAGCCGGTCCCTTCGGGCGCGCTGATGCTGGATTCAACGACACCAGTATCTTCGGCCGGCGCCAGTTCAGTAGGCAGGCGGGTGAAGAAGAAGCCGGCGACGCCCAGAAAAATCACCACCGCCAGAACCGGCAGCAAGGGCTTGCGCAGCACATGGTCGAGCCAGCGGGCATAGCCACTCTCGATCCGCTGGAACCGGTTATCGACCCACCGCGCCAATCGCCCGCGCTCGGCGGTCTTGAGCAGTTTGGAACAGAGCATCGGCGCAAGGCTGAGCGAGATGAAACCGGAAAAGCCGATCGCCGCGATCATCGCGATGGCGAGTTCCCGGAACAGCAGGCCCGTCTGTCCGGCCAGGAACATGATCGGTACGAAGACCGCGCACACCACCAACGTCGTGGAGATGATCGCGAAGCCCACCTGCCGCGAGCCAAGATACGCCGCGACCAGCGGATCATCACCCTGCTCGACCCTGTGATAGACATTTTCGAGGACGACGATCGCGTCATCGACCACAAGGCCGATCGCCAGCACGAACGCCAGCAGCGTCAGCAGATTGATCGACAGGCCCAGCAACCACATCACGGCGCAGGTGGCGAGCAAACAGATCGGCACGGTGACAGCCGGAACCAGCGTCGCACGGACCGACCCCAGGAATAGGAAGATTACCATGATGACGAGCAGCGCCGCTTCCAGCAGCGTATCGTAGACATTCTCGATCGCGCGCTCGATAAACAGGCTTTCGTCAGTGCCGATGGCGATGGACATGCCCGCAGGCAGCTCCAGCTCCTTGATCAGCGCCTTGGCCTTTTGCGCCACTTCCAGCGTGTTGGCCCCCGACTGGCGAATGATGCCAAGGCCGATCGCGGTGCCGCCATTGGAGCGGAAGCTGCTATAGGGATTTTCCGGCCCTTCCTCGATCCGTGCGACATCGCCCAGCTTCACCTGATAGCCGTCCGCCCCGCGTCCGATGACCAGATCGGCAAATTGTTGCGGCGTGGCGAAAGGGCGCTCGACGCGCAGGGTCTGGTTCTGCTGCTTTGATTCAAACCTGCCGGCGGGCAGTTCGACATTCTGCGTGCGCAGCGCATTTTCGACATCCGCTGGCGTCAGCCCGAACGCGGCCAGCTTCTCAGCGTTGAACCAGATACGGGTCGATGGCCGCGCCTCACCGCCGATGAAGACGCGGGCAACCCCGTCGATCGCGGAGAAGCGGTCTACGATATTGCGGTCGACATAGTCGCTGATCTGGATGGAGCTCCAGCCCGGCCGCGATACGGAAAGGAACAGGATGGATCGGGCATCGGAATCCACCTTGCGAATTTCAGGCGCCAATGCGTCTTCGGGCAGATCCTCGACCACGGACCCGACCCGGTCGCGCACGTCATTGGCGGCGCTGTCGATATCGCGCGAGGGGTCGAATTCGATGTTGATGTCCGACTGGCCATCCTCCGACGTCGATGTGATCGTCTGAATGCCCTGCACGCCCGCGACTGCATCCTCGATCAACTGGGTGATGCGGGTTTCCACGACAGACGCTGCCGCGCCGGTATAGATGGTTTCCACCGAAACGATCGGCGGATCGGTGTCGGGATATTCGCGGACCGAAAGGCTGAGATAACCGACCACGCCGACGATGCAGAGCAGCACAGCGACAACCGCAGCGAATACGGGGCGGCGGACGGACAGGTCGGACAGCTGCATGGCGACGCGTCCTCAGCCCTTGGCCTTGGCGGCGCCGGATTGTGGCTTGTCGCCGGCCAGCCGCACCGTTGCGCCGTCGCTCAATTTGACGACACCTTCGGTCACGATGGGCTGGCCGGCCTTGAGGCCGCCCACAATTTCGACCATGCCATTCTGGCGCATGCCGGTATCGACCTTCACCCGCTTGGCGGTGCGCCCGTCCAGCGCGAAGACATAACGATCCTCGCCATCGCCCACCACCGCCAGTTCCGGCACCGCCAGCGACTCCCGCTGGCTGGCCTGAACGCTGACGGTCAGCAACATGCCGGGTTTCAGCGCCTTGTCCCCATTGGGCAGGATGGCGCGGACCCTGACGGCGCGCGTCGCCGGATCGATCACCGGGTCGATGGTCGCGATCGTCCCCTTGAACGGCCGATCGGGCCAGGCGGCAGATACCGCGTCGATCGGTATGCCTTCGCGGATCATCGACAGCTGGGTTTCGGGAATGGCGAAATCCAGCTTGATCCGACTGATGTCGCTCACTGTGGCGATCGCGGTCCCGGCCGGGATGATCGCGCCCGGCGATATGGTGCGCAGGCTGACCCAGCCGCCAAAGGGTGCACGGATCACCCGGTCGCTGATCGCGGCGCGCGACTGGTCAGCCGCCGCCTTGGCCGCGTTTGCAAGCGCAAGCTGCTGGTCGAGCGACGCGGCGGTGGCAAAGCCGCGCGTCTTGAGCGCCTGAATACGCTCCAGCTGCTGGCCGGCCTGCCGCGCCTGCGCCTGCGCGGCGGCGAGTTCCGCCTTTTCCTGCGCGACAGCCATGGTGGCAATCACCTGGCCCCGGCTGACGAAGCCACCATCGGCGAAGTTCACAGTATCAATGCGCTCGGTCACGGGCGCGGACAACACGACCTGTTCATTGGCGAGCGCCGTGCCGACCGCTTCGACCCGGTCGGTAAAGGTCGCCGTCCCGATCGGCTTGACCGTCACCAGCGGCGCGGCGCGTTGCGGTTTCTGTTCCTCGCCGCTGCAACCGGCAAGACAAAGGGCGCTGAGAAATAGGGGCAAAATAAGGCGCATGATGAGGGGCTATCGGGCCTTTCCTCGCGACACAAGCTGACCCTTGGTCGCGGTCTGTATCATTATGTATCGACGGCGGGAACGAAGCTGGCGCGATTATCCGCCAAGCCGGGCGTACAGAAGAAATTCGATATTGCCCTGCGGACCGGTAATGGGACTTTGCGTCAGTCCCGCGACGGTCCATCCCTGCGCCGCTACCCAGTCCTGCACCTCCATGCAGACGCGGTCATGGATGGCGGGATCGCGCACGACTCCATTTTTGCCAACCTCCTCCCGGCGCGCTTCGAACTGCGGCTTGATGAGCGCGACGAGGTGCGCGCCGGGTCGGGCAAAGCCGATCGGCTTTTCCAGCACCTTGGCCAGACTGATGAAGCTGGCATCGCACACGATGATATCGACTGGCTCTGGTATATGGGCATCGGTCAGGATGCGGGCGCTGGTCTGTTCATGGACGATGACGCGGTCGTCGCTGCGCAACTTCCAGGCGAGCTGGTTGGTCCCGCTGTCGACGGCATAGACCTTCGCCGCGCCGTGCGTCAGCAGAACCTCGGTAAAGCCGCCGGTAGACGATCCGACATCCATGGCCACAAAGCCGGTAACGTCGATGGCGAACGCCTCCAGCGCGTGGGCCAATTTGATGCCGCCGCGCGATACCCAGGGATGATCGCGCCCGCGAAGGTCAAGCGCCGCGTCGGCCGGCACCTGCTGGCCCGCCTTTTCAACCTTGCGATCGCCCAGATAGACCAGGCCAGCCAGAATCAGCGCCTGCGCGCGCGCGCGGCTTTCGGCGAGCCCCGCATCCACAAGCAGCTGATCGGCACGAACCTTGGCCATCAGCGCACCAGCGCGGTAAGCGTGGCGGGCGTCAGCAGCTGCGGCAGCACAACGGCCTCCTTGCCCGGCGCATACCAGAGATAGAGCGGCACGCCCGACCGCCCCTTGCTTTCCAGGAAGCGGGTGATGGCGGGATCGGCACTGGTCCAGTCGCCAACCATGACAGTGACGCCGGCCTTGTCGAACGCCGCGCGCACCTCCGCCCGGTCGATGGCGGCGGCCTCATTGGCCTTGCAGGTCAGGCACCAGTCGGCGGTGAAATAGAGGAAGACAGGCTTCTTCGCGGCGCGCAGCCCATCCAGTTTCTCGACAGCGAAAGCGACAGAAGTTGCGTTGTTTTCAGCCTGCGCCGGGGCGGCGGTGGGCAAAGCGATCGCGGCCCCGGCCAGCAATGCCAGCGCACCGATCCCGGCGATCAGGCCACCGCCCTTCCCGCCATGCTGGCGCGCGCCCAGCCACCAGAGCAGCAACGCCAGCAGCAACGCCGCGCCAAGGCCGATGGTCATGCCCGACACGCCGCGTTGCTGGCCCAGTAGCCAGGCAAGGCCCAGCGCCGTCAGGAACATCGGCACCGACAACAGCTTCTGGAACCGCCCCATCCAGGCGCCGGGGCGCGGCAGGCGGCTGCGCAGTGCCGGGATGTAGGCCAGCAGCAGGAAGGGGAGCGCAAGGCCGAGGCCAAGGCCTGCAAAGATGGCGAGCGCGGCGGCCAGCGGCAGCAGCAGAGCCGCGCCCATGGCGGCCGCCATGAACGGCCCGGTGCAGGGCGTCGCCACGAAGGCGACCAGCGCGCCGGTCCAGAACGCGCCCATCGTTCCGCCCTTGCCCGCCAGACCGTCTCCGCCGCCAAAAGGCCGCAGCTCGAAAAGGCCAGCAAGGTTGAAGGCAATGGCGCTGACGAGCAGTAGCAACGTCAGGATGATGCGCGGATCCTGTAACTGGAAGGCCCAGCCCACGGCATTGCCCGCAGCGCGCAGGGCCAGCAGCAGCCCTCCCAGCGCTAGACAGGTCAGGATTACACCCGCCGCATAGGCCAACGCCTCCCGCCGGACGCTGCGTTCGTCCCCGCCCGCCTTGGCCAGGCTCATCGCTTTGAGGCCCAGGATCGGGAAGACGCAAGGCATGATGTTGAGCAGCAGGCCGCCGAGCAAGGCGCCTCCCAAGGCCGCCAATATGGCGCCGGCCTGCCCTTCAGGTTGCGGTTCTTCGACTGGCCCTGGAACAGCCGTCAGCAGGAAACCGACATGGTCGCCCGTTCGCAGCACCGCCTGCACCGGGCGATCCTTGACGCCTTCACCCGCCGCCGTATCGATAACCATCTGGTTATCCTTTCGGGTCACGCGTTGGTCGGCCGCATAGCGGACCAGTCCTTCGGTCAGCGCGAAGAGATGGACGTCCCGTGCCTCCGCCTCCATGGGCAAGGGGATTGCCATGCGCAGCCGGCCGTCCTTGACCGTATAGCGCGCCTGCGATCCCAGCGGCCGCGGCAAGTGCATCCGCCAGGCGTCAAACCGCGTCCGCGACGCTGGCGCGACCGCGCCGTTGCCCGCGACCAGATCGAGCCGCAACGTTCCGCTTTCGGGCACGCACACCTTGTCTGTGCAGGCTAGCCATTGCGCCTTTGCCACCACCGGCAGGCGCGTGCCCTGCGCCACATCGCCCGCGACCTTGAGATTGGCGAGGATGGCATAAGGCCCTTCATAAACATGGTTCATCAGGCCCGAAATCAGCAGCGTTTCAGGCACCGGATAGCGCAGCGGGCCGACCGTCACACCCCTGGGCAAGGTCCATTCCACGCTCATGCCAAGGCCCGCGTCGCCGGGATTTTCCCAATAGCCATGCCACCCCGGTTCGGGGGTCATGGCAAAGGCGATGGTCGTTGCCCCACCGGGCGCGGGGCTGTCGCTTTCACTGTCCAGTTGCGCCGCGATATGGGCCGGACCGCCGCCGAACGCCCCCTGCGCCCATGCGACAGGATGGAGCGCCAGCAGCGCGAGCGTCATGACGATGACTTGAAAAATCCGCATCGGGCCTCTGGTCGGGTGGATGGTTGGGGGCTAGGTCGCTCCCCATCCGCCGTCAAGGCAAGAGAAGGTTCTAGCATATGTTCAAAAGAGTCGCCGCCGCTTTGTCGCTCGCCACCGCCATGCCCGTCATGGCCCAAGGCCCTGCCCCGGCACCGGCAAGCACAGCCCCCGCGACTCCGCCCAAGCTGATCGTCGCCATATCCGTCGATCAGTTTTCTGCCGACCTGTTCAGCGAATATCGCCAATATTATGTCGGCGGCCTCAAGCGGCTGACCGAAGGCGCGGTTTTCCCGCGCGGCTATCAGAGCCATGCCGCGACCGAAACCTGCCCCGGCCATTCGACCATTCTGACTGGCAGCCGCCCGTCGCGCACCGGCATCATCGCCAATAATTGGATCGACCTGGGCACGGCGCGCGCCGACAAAACCGTCTATTGCGCGGAGGATGAAAGCCAGCCGGGCAGCAGCAGCGACAAATATGTCGCCTCGCCCATACACCTCAAGGTGCCGACACTGGGCGGCCGCATGAAGCTGGCCAATCCCGCGACCCGCGTCGTGTCGATCGCCGGCAAGGATCGGGCCGCGATCATGATGGGCGGCCCGACGGCCGATCAGGTCTGGTGGCTGGGCGGTCCACAGGGCTATGTCAGCTACAAGGGCATCGCGACGCCGCCGCTGGTCGCCAAGGTCAATGGCGCCATGGCACAGCGACTGGCGCAGACCAATCCCGGCTTCGAGTTGCCGCAACAATGCGTGTCGAAGGATTTCGCGGTCCGGGCCGGCGACCGCAGCGTGGGCACCGGCCGATTTGCGCGCGACGCCGGCGATTATAATGCATTCCGCATTTCGCCCGAACAGGACGCGATGACGCTGGCCTTTGCCGCCGCCGCGATCGAAAATATGGATCTTGGCAAGCAGGCGCAGACCGACATCATTTCGATCGGCCTGTCGGCGACCGACTATATCGGCCACAGCTATGGCACCGAGGGCACCGAAAGCTGCATCCAGGTGGCTCGGCTCGATCAGGAACTGGGCGCCTTCTTCGACCGGCTGGACAAGGACGGAATCGACTATGCGGTCGTGCTGACCGCCGATCATGGTGGCCACGACCTGCCAGAACGGCATCGGATGAACGCCATGCCGATGGAAAGCCGTGTCGATATCGCGCTGACTCCCAAGGCGCTGAATGCCACGATCGCGCAGCAGGTCGGCATGCCCGGTCGCACGCTGATCTGGGCCGATGGCGCGGCAGGCGACCTCTATTTCGACCGGGGACTGTCCGCTGCCGAGCGCGCTAAGGTCGAAGCCGCGACGCTGAGGCTGCTGCGCGCCCATCCGCAGGTGCAGGCGGTCTTCACCAAGGCCGAGATCGCCGCCACACCGTCACCCACCGGCCGCCCCGAAAATTGGAGCCTGATCCAGGAGGCGCGCGCCAGCTTTTATCCAGAGCGTTCCGGCGACCTGCTTGTGCTGCTCAAGCCCAATATCATGTCGATCCCCGAACGGGCGGTAATGGGCGCGGTGGCGACCCATGGATCGCCCTGGGACCTGGACCGCCGCGTGCCAATCCTGTTCTGGCGCAAGGGGATGCGGCATTTCGAACAGCCGCTGGGCGTGGAGACGGTGGACATCCTGCCCAGCCTTGCCGCGCTGATCGGCCTGCCCGTGCCGAAGACCGAAATTGACGGTCGATGCCTCGATCTGATCGCTGGCGACGGCGACAGCTGCGCGGCACACTGATTGATCTGTGGCCCGGTCAGCCGCCGCGCGCGGTCGACCGGGGCAGATGCAGGCAAATTTCCGCGCGCAGACCGCCGTCCGGCCGGTTCGCCAGCGTCAAATGGCCGCCCTCGACCGCCACCGCTTTCTGCACGATTGCCAGGCCCAGCCCCAGTCCACGCGTATTGCGCTGGCGCGCGTCATCCAGCCGGGAAAAAGGCCGCAACACTTCCTCCAGCCGCTCGCGCGGAATGCCCGGACCGTCATCATCGACGCGGATCAGAACCTCCTGCCCCTTGCGTAGCAGCGAAACGCGGGCGCGATCGCCATAATGGAGCGCGTTCTCGACAAGGTTGCGCACCGCCCGGCGCAAGGACAAGCCGCGCACCTCCATTTCCAGATGATCGGGGCCATCATAGCTGACGTCCTGACCATGGTCCTGAAAGGCATCGACCACCGTCGCGATGCTGACTGCGATGTCGGTGCGCACGACCGGTTCGGGGTCCTTTTCGCCCCCGAGGAACGCGAGCAGCGATTCCAGCATCGCTCCCATCTCCTCCAGGTCGTCGGCCATGGCATCGCGCGTCTCGTCATCCCGCACCCCTTCAAGCCGCAATTGCAGGCGCGCCAAGGGCGTGCGCAAGTCATGCCCAACCGCTGCCAGCGTTTCCGTCCGCTCGTTAATCAGGCGATGCATGCGCGCCTGCATGGCGTTGAACGCGCTGATGAGATTACGCACATCGGCGGTGCCCGCTTCCGGCACGATGACTTCGGACCCAAGGCCAATGCGATGAGTCGCATGCGTCAGGTCGCGCAGCGGTGCCAGCGTCCGGCGAATGAGGACCCATCCGGCAAGCAGCAGCGCCAGCACCGGGATCAGCGCCAGCCCCATGCGCCCAATGGTGAACGCCCATTTTCCACCGCCATGCGGCATGCCGAAATAGAGCCAGCTGCCGTCGGCCAGCCGCAGCCCGCCATTGATTTCGGAATGGCGACCGGGAGTCAGGCGCAACCAGAGCTGCGATCGTTCCAGACTGGGTTCCCAGGCAATGATCTGCCGGCGCATCCGTTCCAGCTCGGGCGACAGTGGCGGCGGAGGCGGCGCAGCGGGCGACCAGTGGACGTCGTAGCGATCAGTCGTCAGCTGGATGCCCAGCAGGCGGCGATCCTCCGGCGGCTGTTCGGTCAGCAGCTTGCGCGCGATGACCAGATGTTCCGCCAGGCGTCGCGCTTCGTCGTCCTGCAGATAAAGCTGGCTGGTCCGTTCGTAGATCAGCGTGCCGACGGCAAATTCCAGCAGCACGGTCAGCAGCAGGATCGCAAAGAGCCGTCCCAGCAGCCCGAGCGATCCGCGCATATGGAGTTTCAAGCGCGGCTGACTTCGGCGTTGAACATATAGCCGACGCCGCGAACGGTGGTGATCGGCGCGCCCTTGTCCTGCGTGCTGAGCTTGCGCCGGAGCCGGCTGACCAGCACGTCGATGCTGCGGTCGCTGCTGTCGCCCATGCGGGTGCGCGACAGTTCGATCAGCCGTTCGCGCGCGATGACGCGCTGCGGATGGCTGAGAAAGCTGCACAGAAGGTCGAATTCAGCGCCGGTCAGGTCGACGATCGCCCCGGTCGGGGATCGCAGTTCGCGGCGGGGGAAGTTGACGGCCCAGCCGTCAAAATGCGCCTCGCTTTCGCGATGTTCGTCCGGCCCCCGCTCCACGCCCACGCGGCGCAGGATGGCGCGGATGCGCGCGATCAGTTCGCGGGTGCCAAAGGGCTTGGGCAGATAATCGTCAGCGCCCAGTTCAAGGCCGACGATACGGTCGGTTTCGCTGCCCCGGGCGCTGATGAAGATGATCGGCACGTCGCTCTTGCGCCGGATCTGGCGGCACAGGTCTATACCGTTGGTGCCCGGCAACATGACGTCCAGCACGACGAGGTCTACCGGGCCGGCATCGAACGCCACCCACATTTCAGGGCCGGACGAGGCCGGGCGCACCTGATAGCCATGTTCCTGAAGCGCGCGGGCGGTGAGCGTCCGCAGCGGCGGATCGTCCTCGACCAGGATGATCGACGGAGCGGTCATGGATGCGGCTGCTTGGGCAAGGACATGACCGGGAAATAAGCGGCGGCGGATCGGCGGTCAACTGGCCCAAAGGGCAAGCCACGGACGATCATGGCGGCAGCAACAATTTGTTACGTCCCGCACACCACAAAGACCGGACCCGGCTGACCGGGTCCGGTCTTTTTAGGTTAGAAGGCCGCCGTCAAGGAAAAGACGATCTTGCCACGGGCGATGGAGGACCCATCGGCGTCCTGGAAATTGGGACGCAGATAATTTTCCTCGACGCGCGCAATGTCGGTATCGACATAGGCGACACCGGCGGTCAGCGGCGTGCCGGGAATGGCGACATCAGCACCCACGAGCCAGTCGAGATATTTGCCGGTCGGCGCGATCGACGTGCCATTGGGACCCAGGCCGCTATTGCCCTTCGACCAGCCCAGATGCGCCTTGAGCGTGACCGGCGTATTGGGAAGCGAGCCACTCACGTCGCCCCAGACGTAGAAATTGTCATTCTTCTTGCCTGGGCGGAAGACCGTGCAGGCCGCATCGCTGCAGACTTTGCCCAAAGCCTGCTGCTTGGGCGCATAGGCGACCCCGACCAGGCCCTTGATCGGCCCGATCTGATGCGACAGCTTCACATAGGGTTCGGCGAAATCGGTGTCGTCGGCACCCGACGGATACATGTACCAGGTCAGCCCGACGTCAAGCGTCGTGCCTTCGCCCAGCGGCACGGCATATCCTGCAAACAGGTCAAGTTCCATGTTCGCGCCGCCAAAGGTGCCCCAGCCCGAAAGATTGGATGCCCATGTGCCGGCATAAGCGCCACTTTCGTGCGAAACAGTGATCCCGCCCTGTACCGCCATGCTCTTGTCGGTCTGCGACACGCCACGGAAGCGATAATCGGAAACCAGGCCGACGCTGCCGGATACGGTGACGGGGCTGGTGGGCTCTTCCTGCGCGAAAGCCGGGGCGCTGGAAAGGAGCGCGAGGGCGGCACAGGCGATCTTGTAATTCATGAACATTCCCCTTTTACGTTGGAATGTTCCGTCCTGCATCCGCCGGTCCGGGGGTCTGTTTGGCGCCCCCGATATCAGCGGATGACGCTTCCCATACGCATTGCTGATAAAATATTAAACCCATTTTTGCCGCATCTGCGAAAGGAATGATATTGCTGTTGCGCCGCTGCAACATTTTTAACGGCGTGCTCAACCAAAAAAGTCGCCGCGTTCGGGGAAGAACGCGGCGACCCGGGAGCGTCGCCTGAGGGGGTTCAAGCTCAGGCGGCGAACTGGCGCATCTTGCCGGTGGCGCCGAACAGTTCGACCGGCTCACCAGCTTTGCGACGACGCTCGACCCATTCGCGCACCATTTCCGCGCAGGTATGGTCGATATGGGCCAGACGTTCGACATTGAGGATGATGAGGCCCGCGGCCGGCAGCGATTCCAGCCTGGCCGAAAGCTTGGGCAGGTTGAGGAAGGTCGCCGTACCGCGCAGGGCGATTTCATGCGCCTCGCCCCGACTTTCCTCTTCAACCTTGAGGCCCAGCTTGCGCGCCTGGGGCAGAAGTTCCAGCAACGACAGGCCGATGCCGACCAGAACGCCGGTGAGCAGGTCGGTCGCCACCACGCAGATCAGCGTCGCGGCCCACACGATGGCCGGCAGCGGGCCATACAGGTGGAAGAGATGCTTCACATGCGCGACGCTGACGAGCCTGACGCCGGTGATGACGAGGATGCCCGCCAGTGCCGCCATCGGAATTTCCCGCAGCAGCCAGGGCAGCAATGCAACGAAGGCCAGGATCCAGATGCCGTGCAAAATGGTCGACAGGCGAGTCTTGGCTCCGGCCTGCACATTGGCGGACGACCGAACGATCACGCCGGTCATCGGCAGCGCGCCGGCAAAACCGCAAAGCAGGTTGCCAACGCCCTGCGCGCTCAGTTCCTTGTTATAATTGGTGCGCACGCCATCATGCATGCGGTCTACGGCGGCAGCTGACAGCAATGTTTCGGCGCTGGCGATGAATGCGATGGCGATGGCCGTGGTGATTACGGCGGGGTTGAGCAGCTGCGCCATCAGCCCGGCTTCAGGCGGGGTAATGGCGGAAAGGATCGATTCGGGCACGACGACGCGGGCGACAGGAAGGCTGAGCGCAAAGGCCACCAGCGTCCCCAGCACGACGCCGACCAGCGCGCCGGGCACCAGCTTCATCGACGCGGGGCGGCATTTTTCCCACCCCAGCATGCCCAGGATAGTCACAAGACCTACAGCAAAGGCAGTGGCGGCGTCCTGATTGGTGAGGCCCAGCAACTGGCCGGGCATCGCCATCAGGTTGGACAGACCGCTCGACAGCGGCTTGTCATCGAACAGGACATGGAACTGGCCAACGACGATGAGAACGCCGATGCCCGCCAGCATGCCATGGACGACAGCCGGCGAAATGGCCCGAAACCAGCCGCCGACGCGCGCGACGCCAGCGATAACCTGAATAGCGCCGGCCAGGATCAGGATCGGGCCGAGCGCGGACAGGCCTTGTTCGCGCACGATTTCGAACACGATGACGGCAAGGCCCGCCGCAGGCCCGCTAACCTGAAGTGGCGACCCGGCAAACAGGCCGACGATGATGCCGCCGATGATACCAGTGATCAGGCCCTTTTCCGGAGGCACGCCCGACGCGACGGCAATGCCCATGCAAAGCGGCATCGCCACCAGGAATACCACGATGGAAGCGGTGAAGTCGCGACTGAACGAGCCGCCGGATAGAGCCTTGAGCATGGGTTACTCCGCGGCTTGCGCGAGGGGTTCGCCGCCGGCGAGGCGACGACCGTGCGGCAGCGCCACAGGCATTTTCTGCCCTTCGCGCAGCGGCATGAAGCGGTTGGTTTCGCCGTCAAGGCCGAGCACCTGGCCGGCATGGATGTCGACATACCAGCCATGCAGCGCGATGTCGCCGCGCGCAATGCCCGACGCGACCGAAGGATGCGTGCGCAGATGGGCGAGTTGGACGATGACATTTTCCAGCGCCATGTTGCGCAGCTTTTCCGCATCGCTGATGTCGCCGGGATAGCTGTCGCGACAGACCTTCTGCGCGGCGTGGCTGTGACGCAGCCAAGCAGCCACATTGGGCATCGACGTCAGATCGGCGTCGGTCGCCAGCGCCTTCATCGCGCCGCAATCGCTATGGCCACAGACGATGATGTCGCGAACACCCAGCACCATCACGGCAAATTCGACCGTGGCGGTAACGCCGCCCAACTGGCTGGCATGGGGCGGGACAATGTTGCCGGCGTTGCGGCAAACGAACAAATCGCCGGGCTGCGCCTGCATGATATGTTCGGGAACGATGCGCGAATCAGCGCAGGAAATCATCAGCGCCTTGGGGCTTTGCCCATGGCTCGCCAGTTGATTGTACAGCGCGCTTTCGTTGGGAAACACATGCGTTTCGAAGCTGAAAACGCGACCGATAAGCTCATTCATGGCGCTATCCTCTTATATTTCATGGGGCCGGCGGGGGACGGACCGGGATAGTGTGCAAAATAAAGACAGGATTTTGCTGCGTCGCAGCGGCTTTGTAAAAAACTGTGTCTGCCCTTTGCAGGTCAGTGCCGCTCGACGCTTGCGGCGAACATGTAGCCGACGCCCCGAACCGTGATGATCGGCGCGGGACGCCCGCCAATGCCGAGTTTGCGCCGCAATCGGCTGACCAGAACGTCGACGCTGCGATCCGAGGATGCACCATCGCGCACGCCGGCCAGTTCCATCAGGCGCCCGCGCGCGACAACGGTGCGGGGATGATCGAGGAAAATCGAGAGCAATGCGAATTCCGCAGCGGTCAACATAACCGGCTGCCCCCCAGGTTCCGTCACTTCGCGACGGGCAAAATCGATCATCCAGCCGTCGAATGTCGCCTGATTGTGACGGCGCAGGCCGCTGGTCCGATCGCCTCCGCGCCGAAGCACCGCGCGCAGGCGTGCCGCCAGTTCGCGTGCGGAATAGGGTTTGGCCATATAATCGTCCGCGCCCAGTTCCAGGCCGACGACGCGGTCCACTTCCGAACTATTGTCCCCGACCAGGATGATGGGAACATGGCTGCGTTCGCGCACGTCACGACACAGATCCAGCCCGTCGGGGCCGCGCAAGGCCGAATCGAGCACGACCGCACGCACCGGCGTGGTCGTCAGCGCGCTGAAAATGTCGTTGGCGGTCAGCGCAGGCAGTACCCGAAAGCCGCTATGTTCCAGATGATCGCGCGTCGCGCTCCGCAGATCCTGCTGGGTTTCGGCGATCAGGATGAGTGGTGAATTCATTCGTCCTGCACGGTCAGTTCGTCCCGCCCTACGGGCATCGATAACAATGAAGGCGGGCCTTACGTGCCGCGAATGTCTGTGTCGTGGGCCAGATGTGACAAAATGTTGCTGCGTTGCAAAAATTATGAAGGCGCCGCAAGCAGGGTAAGCGGTTGCAGTGGGCAACTGCGGATCCGCATCAGATCATCCGTCAGCGCCGCCAGCCACAGGGCATCCCCTGCGGCGCGATGCCGCGTGAGGCCGAGCGAGTCAGCATAAGCGACAGCCGCCGCAATCCGGGCATCATCCGCCCGCTGCTCATCGAACAGCATAGCGATATGGTCTATGACAAAAGGCGTGGGCGCACTCGCGGCCGCCGCGAGCTCGTCAAGCCAATATTGGTCAAGAAGGCTGTCCGCGACGACCCTCCTGCCCTGGACATGATCGACCAGTTCGGCAAACACCCGGGCAGCAGGCAATCCTTCACGCGCGATCCGTTCAAGCGTGAGCCCATGCAAGGCCTCCGCCTCAATCGTCCAGTCCCAACCGGTCCAGCGATCGTGCGGCTGAATCACCCAGCTTCGGTACTGATCGCCCGCAGCCACGCCCACCTCGATCGGAAAAGACCGCCCATGGCGCGGCAGGCAGGATGCTTCGAAATCGATCGTGAGGATGGTCAAGGCACGGCTCCGTCATCAGTGCGCGGCCCGCCCCACCCCAAGCGAAGGGCCGCATCTTGCGGCCCTTTTCCACGTCTCTATGTCAGGCAAAAGTCAGCGGCGCATGCGACAGCGACAGAAAGTGAGAAATGGCGGCCCGATGGCCGCACGGGACGCAGGTCCTGCTTTCTGCTAAGCGCGGGACAAAAGAGGAAACAGACGCCCATGACCGTGATAGCCGCCTTTCTCTACCGCAATGGTCAGCGCGTGCGCCCCTTGGCAATCGACGAACGGATCAATTGCGCCGCCGACAAGTCCGAATTTGTCTGGATTGGCGTAGCCGACCCCACGGTCGAAGAAATGCAGACGCTGGCGCGCACATATAATCTTCATCCGCTGGCGGTGGAGGACGCCATCAAGGCGAACCAACTGCCCAAGGTCGATCTGTATGGCGACCAGCTGTTCGTGGTCGCGCGCACGGCGCATCTGGAGGATGAGACGATCTGTTATGGCGAAACGGCGCTGTTCGTGGGGCATGATCATATCATCAGTGTGCGGCATGGCTCCACGCGGGGCCATGTCATGCTGCGCCAGGAGCTGGAGGCTGTGCCGCAACGGCTGGCGCAGGGCACCGATTATGTGCTGCACGCGATCCTCGACTTCATTGTCGATGGCTATCTGCCGATCATCGAGGGGATAGAGGACGAAGTGCTGACCATGGAGCAGCAGATGATCGACCATTTCCTGGGCCGCGATGACGTCACCCGCATCTTCAGCCTGCGCCGCCAATTGATCCGGTTCCAGCGTATATTGGTGCCTATGCAGGAAGTGGCGACCAAGTTCGTCAAGATCGACCTGCCTTGCATCGACGCGGATGCCCGCCCCTATTTCAGCGACGTGCGCGACCATGTCCGCCGCGTGCAGGTGATGGTGGAGGATTTGCGGGAGATATTGAGCAGCGTGTTCGAATCCTCCAACCTGCTGGAACAACAGCGCACCGGCGACATCACGCGCCAGCTTGCCGCGTGGGCCGCGATCCTGGCCGTACCGACCGCGATCGCGGGCATATATGGCATGAATTTCGAGCATATGCCCGAATTGCGCACTCGCTATGGCTATCCCGTCGTGCTGGTCGTGATCGCGTCGCTCTGTACCTTGCTCTATGCGCGGTTCAAGAAATTGAAATGGCTGTAAAAGGGCGTCGGCCGTCCGCCATTTAGCCTTGCGTTATTCCCTGTATATGATCCATCGTCCCGCCTGATGATAATCGAGGAGAGCGGGATGCAGGGAATATGGATGACGGGGCTAGCGCTGCTGATAGCTGGCACGCCGATCGCAGCGTCTGCCCTGCCAGCACAATGGACCGACGCCACGACCGGGCACCGCATCGTGCGGGTGGATGACCGGCCGGGCAATTATGGCCTTTATTTCAATTATAACCCCTTCACGCCCGATGGCAGGCGGATGGTCTATTTGACGCCGGAAGGCATCCGTGTCGCCAGCGTCAGCGACTGGAGCACGAAGCTGGTGCTGAAGGAGAAGGTCGATCGGCTGTTGTTCGTGGGGAATCGCGAGCCGGTCGCATATTACACCACCAATCCGACGGGCGGGACCGAAAATGAAGGTCCTTCCATCGTCTGGTCCGTCAATCTCGACACCGGGAAGCGGAAGCGCATTGCCGACCTGCCGGGCGGGCGGATCGAATCGATCAACGCGAACGACACGCTTCTTGCCGGTCATGTTGAGCTGGAACCGCCGCCACCCGCCATCGCTCAGCAGGGGCGGCGCGACCCCAGAACCGGGTCGCCGAGCTACAGCGGCACGGGCCCTGATGGTCGTCCCCTCACCTTTGCCCAGGCTAAATCACAGTGGATGGCGGCGCGGCTTGCCGCCGGCGTGCCCATGGAAATCTTCACCATCGACATTCGCACAGGGGAGCGCCGCAGCGTCACCCGATCGAAGGACTGGCTCAACCATGTGCAATTTTCACCCAAGGATCCCGGCTTGCTGATGTATTGTCATGAAGGACCATGGGAAAAGGTGGACCGCATCTGGACCATTCGCACCGATGGCAGCGCAAAGACCAAGGTGCATCAGCGCCGCTTTCAGGGAGAGATCGCCGGGCACGAATATTGGGCGCCGGACGGCCGCACCATCTGGTACGACCTCATACAGCCGCAGGGTGTCCAATGGCTGGCAGGCCATGACGTGGTCAGCGGTACGCGTCGTTGGCTGCGGATCGGCCCGGGACAGGGCAGTTATCACTATAGTTCGTCGCCCGATGGCGCCAGCTTTTCAGGCGACGGCAATGACCAGGGTAAATATATCAGCCTCTTCCATCCCCAAATGGATGATAGCGCGCGTGCTCGCGAGACGTTGGACGGCGCAGCGCTGATCGCCACGGGCGCGCTGGAAACCGAACGGCTCGCCGACCTGTCGCGACATGACTATACGCTGGAACCCAACCAGCATTTCACGCCCGACGGCAAATGGCTGGTCTACCGCAGCAACATGGAGGGAAGTCCGGCCATTTATGCGGTGGAGGTGGCCAAGCCCCGTTAAGGGATCAAAACCGCGCCTGACCCGTTCGCTCTCGATACAGGCCATTGGGGAAGCGAAATGACCGCCATCGATATCCTTGCCAAACAGCTATGGGGCATGTGGGCGGGCTTTGTCGCGCTGGTCCCCAATATGGTCATCGCGCTTGTCATTCTGGGCATAACCTGGGTGGTGTCGCGTGTAGCCCGCCGGATTGTGGATCGCGTCACTGGCAAGGCATCCATACGCGAAAGCCTGAAACAACTGATCCATACCGTCGTGTCGATCGGCGTCTGGGTGGTCGGCCTTGTCATTGCCGCAACGGTTGTGCTGCCCGGTCTGACGCCCGCCAGCCTGGTGGCGGGCCTGGGCGTCGGGACCATTGCGATCGGCTTTGCCTTCCAGGATTTCTTCCAGAATTTCCTGGCCGGCATCCTGATCATGGTCCGCAAGAAGATGCGCATTGGCGACATCATCGAATGCGAAGGAATTATCGGCAGGGTCGAGCATGTGTCGCTGCGTGAAACCCATGTCCGGAAATTGTCGAACGAATTGACCATCGTCCCCAATTCCACACTGTTCAAGAATCCGGTGGAAATATTGACCGACGGCGCCCAGCGACGGCACGAGATTATCGTCGGCGTATCCTACGACACGGATCTGGAGCAGGCGCGCGACGTCATTCGCGCCGCCATGGAAGGCATAGACGTTATCGACCAGGATCGTCGCATCGATATTTTCGCCCGCGAATTCAACGCCAGCTCGATCGATTTTCTGGTGCGCTGGTGGGCAGGGTCAAAGCCCTACGACATGCACGATAGCCGCGATCGCGTCGTGCGTGCGATCAAGGCCGCGCTGGACGAGGCGGGAATCGAAATCCCCTTCCCTTATGTGACCAACATATTCAAGGGGCCCGTCCCGCTGAAAGGCCAGGTCAAAGACGACGTCGCCCAGGCATAAGCCCAGGCGACACGCCCATATCGGCATTTGCCGCAGCAGAATGCGGCAGGCCCGGACATCTGACGATCAGTGAGCATTGAGCGTCCGAAACACGGACTCGAACTCGCCGCGTTGCGCCGCTTCGCTCAAATATTTGACCCGTTCGACATGGATTTCCGGCGGGGTGGGCTGTTGCCGCAGCAGCGCCATGGTTTCAGCGATATAGTCCGCGAGCGGCAGCGCGTTGGGGTTTTCCGCATGGCCGGGCATAAGGTCGGTCTGAACTGCCGGGGGCACGATTTCGATCACCTCGACGTTGCTGTCGTGCAGTTGCGCACGCAGAGACAAGGACCAGCTGTGAATGGCTGCCTTTGTGGCGCTATAGGTCGGGGTCGCCGCAAGAGGGACGAAGGCAAGGCCCGACGATACCGTCAGAATCGCGGACGCAGGCTGGGCTTGCAGATGGGGCAGCAATGCGTGGGCAAGCCGGATCGGGCCCAGCAGATTGGTGGCTATAGTCGCTTCCGCTATTTTGAGGTCGATGCGCTCCTCGACCACCATGATGCCCGCATTCAACACCACCGCGTTCAGTCCCGGAAAATCCGCAATCAGTTTTTGCGCGAAGGTGGGAATGGTCGCCGCATCTTCCACGTCCAGCGTCACTGCCGCCATGCCCGGGTGATCGGCAACCACGGCATCGAGCGCGGCCTGACGGCGACCGGCGATGATGACCTGATTGCCTGCCTCGTGAAATGCGTGCGCCAAGGCTGCGCCGATGCCCGATCCTCCGCCGGTGATCAGAATTGTGTTCCCTGTAGGTTGCATGACTGGCTCCTTCCGATTGGTGTGAAAACAGATTTAGCGCTATGCTCTCCTTTCGGAAGAGGGCACCGAGAAGTGCGGTAGTCACCGGAAGGTTAGAAATGGAAAAAGCGTTGGAAAATCGATTTAGCGCTGAAAATATTTCCGAAGCGGAGCAGTATCTGGATGCCGTGCCGCCGAGCGATATCGATCCGCGCGTGGAGCGACTCGTCAACGAACTGATCGGCCGGGTCGCCGACAAATGGACGATGCTGATCCTGGAACTGCTCGAGGAAAAAGGCACGTTGCGCTTCACGCAGATCGGACGGCAAGTGGAAGGCATCAGCCAGAAGATGCTGACTCAGACGCTGCGCCAGATGGAACGGGACGGACTGCTCACCCGCACCGTTCACCCGGTGGTGCCGCCGCGCGTCGATTATGCGCTAACGCCGCTCGGCAACAGCCTGAGCGCCGCCTTTTGCGGCGTGTGGGTCTGGGCCGAGCGCAACCTCGAAATAGTGGAAGCCGCGCGCGCCAGGTTCGACGCGCGCGGCTGACGGCCCTATTCGCCGGTCGTCGGCAGCGGCTGGACTTCCAGGCGCGGCGGCGCGCTATTGTCCGGCAATGTGCGGGCGGGTGCAGGCGGTCCGACGATCGCACCGGTCGAGGACGGCGGCAAAGGCTGTACGGTCGCAGAGGACGGGACGTTCGCGCCCATATCGCCCGGCAGCGATTGTACGGTCGTAGACGACGATGAGGTGGCGGCGCCCGCGGCATCTCCGGGCGGCGGAGCCTTTGCCTCCAAAGCACTGGAATAGCTTGGCTGCCATCCCGGCGGCGGCGCTTCGCCCGGCGGCTTGGGCGGCGGCGGCAAGGGCGTCGGCGACACGATGACCGTCACGGTGGCGCCGAAACGCGACTGCCATTCCGCCAGGCGGCGCAGATAATCTTCATAAGCGGCGTAAAATTCCTGGAACGGCTTTTCCAGTTCCTCAAGCCATTCCGGAGCCATCAGCAGCAATTGCGACGAGGGCGTGGAAAGCATCTTTGCGCCGACGGCGACGGCAACCGGACAGAAATGCTTGATGACCGGTGGCAGGGCGAAGAAATTATACACCACCGTATTCAGCCGTTCACGCGATCCGATAGCCGCATTGCCATAAGCGACCTTGTAGTTGCGATCGACGGCCGCGTTCGCGGCCTTGAGAACCGGACCATGGACTGCCAATAACTGGTTATACTGGTTGCGCGCGGTCGCGCCATATTTGTCGCAGTTGAGTGCCGCGACGTTGAGCGCCATGCGCACATGCCACAGCGCGGTGTTGGACGTGACGCCCCGGTTAGCGGTCAGATATTTGCCATCTTCATCCTTGGTCGGGATGGACATGCCCGCAGCGGCATTTTCCGGCGGCACGGGCCGGATGGTCGGCACGACGACGGGAGGAGGCGTAGGCGGCGGCGGCGGCGGCGGTGTCGAACAGGCAGCAAGAACCGCCAGCGAAACCAGGGAAATCCGGCCAGATAGTCGGCGCGAGACGAACATCAAATTCTCCGAGAGGATGATAGGCCGGTCATGCCGGGCAGTGGGCTCGAGGGGAATATGCCCAACACTCGGTTTACCGCAAGGTTTCAGGCGGCTCGCCGCGCCAACGCCTGCGCGGCCTCCTCCATCAGTTGTGCGATGATGGTGGCGACCGGCTCCTCCTTCGTCACCATGCCGACCGATTGACCGGCCATCAGCGAGCCGCCTTCGACATCGCCATCGATCACCGCGCGGCGCAAAGCGCCCGCCCAATAATGTTCGATCTGCAATTGCGCCTCCATCATTTCGATGGTTCCGCCATCAAGCAGATTGGCAACCTCGCGCTGCTTGGCGGTAAAGCTTTCGGTCCCGGCATTTTTAAGCGCGCGGACCGGAATGACCGGCAGTCGCGCGTCGATCTGCACGCTCGCCACCGCGTCGCGGGCCGAAGCACGGAAAAAAGCCTTTTTGAAATTGGGGTGGGCGATGCTTTCGGTCGCGCAGGCGAAACGGGTGCCAAGCTGCACCCCGGCCGCGCCCATTTCCAGATAGGCGGCGATCGCTTCGCCCCGGCCGATGCCGCCCGCGACGAAGACCGGCATTTGCTCCGCCATGTGTGGCAGGATTTCCTGCGCCAGGACGCTGGTGGAAACCGGGCCGATATGGCCGCCAGCCTCCATCCCTTCGACCACCAGCGCATCGACGCCCGAGCGCACCAACTTCTTGGCCAGGCTGAGCGCGGGCGCAAAGCAAATCAGCTTGGCGCCCTTCTGCTTGATCGCCTCGATGCTGCCCTTGGGCGGCAGGCCGCCGGCCAGCACGACATGCCCGACCTCATGGCGCGCGCACACGTCGATCAGGTCGAACAGCTGTGGGTGCATGGTGATGAGGTTGACGCCGAAGGGCCGGTCGGTCAGCGCTTTAGTCGCCGCGATCTCCCTATCCAGAAGTTCCGGCGTCATCGCCCCGCAGGCGATCACGCCAAAGCCGCCGGCGTTGGATATCGCCGCGACCAGATTGCGTTCGCTTACCCAGCTCATCGCGCCGCACAGGATCGCGGTTTCGCACCCTAGAAAATCCGTGCCGCGAGCCATGAGGGAGGCGAGTTTAGCGGTAGTCATGTATATATACTTCTTGTCGTCATCCCCGCGCAGGCGGGGATCCACCTACCGGCGCTGCGACCGGCGATGGGGTGTGAGATGGATTCCCGCCTTCGCGGGAATGACGCGTTTAGTAAAGAGGGAAGATCAGACCGCCGGCGCATCGAGCCCATAGGCGGTGTGCAGGACACGCACCGCCAGTTCGGTTTCATCCTCGTCGATCAGCACGCTGACCTTGATCTCGCTGGTGGAGATCGCCTCGATATTGATGCCGCGATCGGCCAGCGTCTTGAACATGGTCGCCGCGACGCCCGCATGGCTGCGCATGCCCACGCCCACGACGCTGATCTTGGCGACTTCGGTATCCGTGATGATGCGGCGAAAACCGATCTCTTCCTGGCGCGCTTCCAAAATGTCGACGCTGCGCGCCAGGTCGGCGCGCGGCACGGTGAAGGTCACGTCCGTTTCTTCCGTGTCCTTGCTGTCATTCTGGATGATCATGTCGACGTTGATCGCCGCATCCGCCAGCGGCGTGAAGATGCTGGCCACCGCGCCCGGCTTGTCAGGGACGCGCGTGACGATGATCTTCGCCTCATTCTTGTCATGGGCGATGCCGGTGATGAGCTGACGTTCCATCTTCGTTTCCTTGAGCTTGGCTTCCAGGTCTCCGTCGCTCACGATCAGCGTGCCGGGAAGGTCATCCTGGGTGGGTTCATCGAAGGAAGAAAGCACCTGCACGACCACGCCTTCCTTCATGGCGAGGCCGACCGAGCGTGTTTGCAGCACCTTGGCGCCGACCGAGGCCAGTTCGAGCATCTCTTCATAGGTGACGAGGTCGAGCTTGCGGGCGCGTGCAACGATGCGCGGATCGGTGGTATAGACGCCGTCAACGTCGGTGTAGATGTCGCAGCGGTCGGCCTTGATCGCCGCCGCCACGGCGACCGCCGACGTGTCGGATCCGCCGCGTCCCAGCGTGGACACCCGGCCATCGTCCATCATGCCCTGAAAACCCGGGATGACCGCGACCTGCCCCGCCTGCATCGCGGCAACCAGCGTGTCGGTTTCAATCGTTGAAATGCGCGCCTTGGCATGGGCCTCAATCGTGCGGATCGGCAATTGCCAACCCAGCCAGCTGCGCGCGTTTACACCCATCGACTTCAATGTCATGGCCAGCAGACCGCTCGTCACCTGTTCCCCGGATGCGACGACGACGTCATATTCGGCCGGGTCGTAAAGGGCAGAGGCTTCCTTGCAAAAACCGACCAGCCGATCGGTTTCGCCAGCCATGGCGGAGACGACGACAGCGACTTCATGCCCTTGTCCCACGACATATTTGACGCGCGCGGCCACGTTGCGAATTCGCTCCATCCCCGCCATGGAGGTGCCGCCGAATTTCATCACGATGCGCGCCATTTCTGTGCCGAACCTTGCCGTTATTATGAAAGAATATGTCCCCAAGGGGCGAAACGGCGCTTCTATTAGCAGCCGCGGTGGATATGGCAAGCAATCCGGAACCATGCGCGCCCATGATGGATGCACCTGTAGAGGTACTGCACGACGCTCTTGCTGAACCGTCTCTTTGCCCGTGGCATATCGGCTGCTAGAAGCATGGAACCCACCGATGAAGGCACATATGGCTGATAACGCTCAAGCGACGATCGATCCCAAAGAAGCCGCGCATTTCGGCGCTATGGCCGCCGACTGGTGGGACCCGCAGGGGTCGAGCGCGATGCTGCACAAGCTCAACCCGGTGCGGCTGCGCTATATCCGCGCCGCCATCGACCAGCAGTGGCCGGGTCGGGAAAAGGCATTCCGGCCGCTGGAGGGCCAGCGCGCGCTGGATGTCGGGTGCGGCGCCGGGTTGCTGACGGAACCGCTCGCAAGACTGGGCGCGTCTGTCACCGGACTGGACGCCGCGCCGGAAAATATCGCTGCCGCGCTCAGCCACGCCGAAAGTCAGGGCCTCACCATAGACTATCGCGCAACCCCGGTGGAAGAACTGGCGGAAGGCGGCTTTGACCTGGTGACGTCGATGGAAGTCATCGAGCATGTCGCCGATCCGGCGACCTTCGTGCGCGCGCTGGCAAGCAAAGTCTCGCCTGACGGCCTGCTGATCCTGTCCACGCCCAACCGGACGCCATTGTCGCGTATCGCGATGATCACCGTGGGCGAAAGCATTGGCGGCATTCCCAAAGGCACGCATGACTGGGGCAAATTCCTCACGCCCGAAGAACTCACGGCGTTGCTGGATGCGGCGGGAATGGACGTCATCGACAGCAGCGGGCTCAGTTTCGATCCCGCGCGCGGCTTTTGCCTGTCCGCGAACAAGGCGATCAATTATCTTCTGACCGCGCGGCCCAAGAATTGATCAGCGCAATCGCTGCGGCCGATAGCGGTCGATTGGCAGGGCGGCAATCGCAGTCGGCAATGGCGATCGCGTGATCAGCGCGTGTCCCAGAAGTGCGGCGGCCGGCGCGGTCTGAATGCCAAAGCCCCCCTGCCCGGCAAACCAGAAGAAGCCCGGCTGCACAGGATCATGGCCATAGATGGGGGCGCGATCGGGCGCAAAGCTGCGCAGCCCCGCCCAGCGATGCTCGATCCGCTCGACCGGCCAATCCACCACGGCTTCAAACCGGGCGACCGCTTCCGCCACCGCCAGTTCCTCCGGGGCGGCATCACAGGGCGGCGATGGCGCTTCGTCATGCGGTGTCAACCAGACGCGCCCCGGCCCTTCCGGCTTGAAATAGAAGCCCGCACGCAGGTCCATGACCAGCGGCAGATCGGCCGACAGCAAAGTGGGAACGCGCAATTGCACCACGGTGCGCCGCAAAGGCGTGATGCCGATAGGTGCGACGCCGCTGCGGCGGGCAATTTCATCGGCCCATGCGCCCGCTGCATTGACCAGCAGGCCACACTGCACGGCGCCCTGGGACGTCTGGATATGCCAGTTGCCTGCATCCGCTCGCGCTGACTCGAGGCGCGCATTCACCCATATCTCCCCGCCTTTCGCGGCGAAGCGACGGAGATAGGCCTGATGCAGCGCCGCCACGTCGATGTCGCGACAGCTTTCCTCCATCACGCCGATGGTCCAGTCCGACCGGAGGCCCGGCACCAACGGCGCCGGATCCACGGGTTCGAGCGTCACGGTTCCCGCGAATCGCTGCAACAAGGCGTCGCGCAGCGGCGCATCGCCGCTGCGCCCGACATGCAATGTGCGACGCGGCGAAAGGAACGTGCGATCGTGGAAATCAGGGTCGGGGGAGGCGAGCAGCGGCCCCGAGGCTGTCGTCAGCGGCTGCACCGCCGGGCCCCCATAGGTTTCTTCCCAGAATGCGACCGAACGACCCGTAGCGTGATAGCCCGGCTGCGGTTCCATCTCCAATATCAGGACCGAGGCATCGGCCGCGAGATGCGCGCCCAAACTAGCGCCCGCCATACCGCCGCCCACGATGACGATATCAAAAGTCTTCAACGGGCGGCCTCGTCCAGAAACGCTTCGATCCGGCCAAACGCATCACGCCGCACCGGATCGAGTTCGCGCAGTATCTCGTGCGCAGCCTCGCGACCATAGACATGCAGGCGCGCGTTCGGCAGGCGCGCTGCGACGCGGCGAATGGCCGCGGTTGAAACAAGCTGATCGGCCTGCGCCGCCAGGATCAGGATCGGGCATCGGACGCGCGACAGGTCGTCATCCTGTTGCAACGCATGCGTCGATTCGAGCGCCTGATTGACCCAGGCCCAGCTTGGTGGCCCCAGCGCAATCTCGCGGCTATGGTCGCGCCACCAGATTTCGTCGGCATAGCGTTCGGGGTCATGGGTCAATCGCTTCTGACGAATTCGGCGCTGACGCTCCGATTCCTCCTTTTGCGTCCAGGCGCGCCTGTCCCCCAGCCCCCGCCAGAGCATCATCCGCGCCACGGCTACCGCCAGCCAGCGCGGCATAGGCCCGGTGTGCACCCCCAGCATCGGCGCTGTCAGAATCGCAGCATCGGGCTGCGTCATGCCTTCGCTGAGCGCACGCAGCAGCATATGCCCGCCCATCGAATGTCCAAGCATCGCGGTCGGCCCTTCACCATCCGCGCGCCAGTCCCGTGCAAGGTCGCGCAAGTCCTTGATATAATTGGCAAAGTCCGGAATGTGCCCGCACAAAGGATCATCTGTCAGCCGTCCCGACCCGCCCTGCCCGCGCCAGTCGAACGCCGTGACGGCCCAGCCACGCCGCGCCATATGGTCGATCAGTTCAAGATATTTCTCGATCATGTCGCCGCGACCGTTGATGACCAGCAGTCGGCCCCGCGCGCCGTCGCCCAGACGATAGCGGCGGATTGGCCAGCCGTCCCGCGCCTGCCAGAAGTCCAGCCGCCCGTTCATCGGCCAGGCGCGCCGGTCGAACGGCTGGGAAGCGGGGAATAGCGGCGAATCCATCGCGCGCATGGTTACGGTTTGGTAAGCCATGCGGTCTAGGGAATAGTGCGCATGTCGGGGCAATATTTCCAGTGGGCGCTGATGATCGCTCTGTGCGCGCTGCTGATCGCCGCGGCGATTACCGACATGCGTTCCAGGATCATTTCCAACCGCCTGAATATGACCGTAGCCCTGCTGGCGCCGCTGTGGTGGCTGGCATGCGGACTGGATGTCTGGCCGGCCATGGCGACGCAGCTGTTACTCGGCGCGATCGTCTTCGTGCTTTTCGCCGCCCTGTTCGCGCTGGGCATGATGGGCGGAGGCGACGTCAAGCTGCTTGGCGCACTGGCATTGTGGTTTCCCTGGCAGGTGCTGATGGCGCTGGTCATGCTGATGGCGGTGCTGGGAGGAGCGGTGACGCTGGTCGTCCTGATCCACCACCGAATCGCTAAAAAAGCCGGACAACCCGAGATTCCTTATGGTGTCGCCATCTCGCTCGCCGCTCTGTGGGTGATTGGCGAACGATATCTTAACCAATTTGCGTGATGAGTGGGGCAATGGGGGCATGGCACCCGCTCGAGGGAGGCGTTTTTCGTCATGGATGCTAAGAAGATCGTGCTGCTTGTTGGCGCGCTGATCATAGCCGTTACAACAGCGCTGCTCGCGCGCAACATGCTAAGTTCGTCGAGCACGCCATCTGTTAATGCCGCCAATATGCCGGTCGAGGCTGACCAGCCGCATGTGCTGGTGGCCGTCAAGGCGTTGCCGGTCGGGACCATCCTCGATGCGGAAAGCTTCCGCTTCCAGCCCTGGCCCAAGGATCTTGTCGAGCAGGCCTATTATCTGCGCGGTCAGGCCGATCCGGCCAGACTGGCGGGCAGCGTCATCCGCACTGCCATCACGGCGGGGCAGCCGCTGACGCAAGGCTCACTCGTGAAGCCCGGCGATCGCGGCTTCCTGGCGGCCGCACTGGCGCCGGGTATGCGCGCCGTGACGGTGCCCGTGTCGGCCCAGACGTCCGTTGCCGGCTTCGTCTTTCCGGGCGACCGCATCGACCTGGTCCTGACGCAAAGCGTCGCGGGCGGCGGCGATGGCGAACCGCTCAAGGTGTCGGAAACCATCTTGCGCAACCTGCGCGTGCTGGCGACCGATCAGCGGATGGATGCGCTTGGCCCCGACGGAAAGCCCGTCGTCCAGACCTATTCCAACGTCACCTTGGAAGTGACGCCCAAGATCGCCGAGAAAATCGCGGTGGCGCAGACCGTCGGATCACTGTCGATGTCGCTGCGGTCGATGGCGGACACGCCGTCTGACCTCGACGCCGCCATTGCCGGCGCTGACGTCGACCTGCCCGAAGGCGCAAGCCCGGCGGCGGAAAAGGCGATCCTCGCCAAGCTCGCCGCGCGACCGGTCGACCGAGGCAGCACCTATTCTACGGGCGCGGACGTGTCGCGCTACCAGCGCAGCTCGGTCCCGGCCAAGGCAGAGGCTCCAGTGCCGCCCGCCATGGCCGCCAACGGCGCACCGGTCGGCACTGTCGCCTTCAAGGGGCCGACGATCCGGGTGGCGCGCGGCACCACTGTGACCGAAGTCCCGGTCGGGGGGAAGTAAGATGAAGCCTATGCACAAGCTTGCCGGTCCCGCGATTGCGATCGGCCTGGCGGTCGCCTGCGCCGCCGCACCCACCAGTGCGCTCAATGCCGCGACCTCCAGCATGCAGGACAATGCGATCCTGCTGTCCGTGGGCGGCAGCCGCGTCATCAACCTGCCGGCCAAGATGTCGGACGTGGTGATCGCCGACCCCGAAGTGGTCGACGTCCATGTCCGCTCGCAGAACCAGTTGTATCTGATCGCCAAGAAGGCGGGCGAAACCACGGTCTTCGCCACCGCCCCCAACGGCAAGGTACTGTTTTCAGGCACGGTCCGGGTCGGCAACAATATCACCAGCATCGACGACATGCTGCGCATCGCCATGCCGGGCGCGAATATCGCCGTGAACACGATGAATGGCATGGTGCTGCTGACCGGCACGATCCAGGCGCCGGAGGATGCCGCCGAGGTCGAACGGCTGACCCAGGCCTTTGTCGGAAAGGATGTGACGGTCGTCAGCCGCCTGCGCATGGCGACGCCTTTGCAGGTCATGCTTCAGGTCAAGATCGCCGAAGTCGCCAAGGATGTCGGCCACAAGATCGGCACCAATTTCGCGAGCGTCGATCGAAGCGGCGGCAAAGTTGCCGGCAATGTCGGCGGCGGTTTGCGGGACTTTGCGCAATATAATGCCGACACTAACAGCTGGGATTTCACCAATCCTATCGATGGCGGCTATAGCCTGGGTGGCGTCGCCCGCATCCTGGGCATGGACATTGCCGGGGCGCTGGACCTTGCCGAATCGAGCGGGCTTGCTTCCACGCTGGCGCAGCCCAACCTGACCGCATTGTCGGGCGAAACCGCCAGCTTCCTGGCGGGCGGCGAATATCCCTACACCGTTTCCAACGGGCTTCAGGGCAACAGCATCGAATTCAAGCAATATGGTGTGCAGCTGGCCTTCACGCCCACCGTGTTGGCCGATGGCCGCATTTCGCTGCGCGTCCGGCCGACGGTGTCCAGCCTCGACTTCTCGATCAACGCCAACGTGCCTGCGCTCAAGAGCCGCACCGCCGAAACGACGGTGGAACTGGGTTCCGGTCAGGCCTTCATGATCGCGGGCCTGCTGAACAACGAAGCGTCGAACAACGTGAACAAGGTTCCGGGCCTGGGCAACCTGCCGATCCTGGGCAGCCTGTTCAAGTCGCGCCAGTTCCAACGCAATGAAACCGAGCTGGTCATCGTCGTCACCCCCTATCTGGTGAAGCCGATGAATGCGTCGGACGTGCGCCTGCCCACAGATGGCTTCCGCAACGCCGATCTGGGCGAGGGCCTGTTCCTGCAACGCAGCCATAGCGGCACCAGCGGCGCGCGCCGCCCGATGCCCAGCCGCGCGCCCGGCGCTCCGATGCCGACACCCGGCCCGGAAGCATCGGCCGCATCGCCGCCGGTCGTCGCCCGCAAGGATGGCGATGCCGCTCCCGGCTTCAGTTTCTGACGGAAGGACCAAGGAAATGACCTCTCTGTCCCTCAAGACCCTGAGTGCTCTGGCCATGCTGGCCTTGCCTCTGGCGGCCTGCACGTCCGACAGCCCCAATCGTGGCGTCGAATCGGTGCATCAGCCGGTCGTGAGCCACGCCGCCTACACATTCGACGTGATGGCAGGCGCCGGCGACACGCTGCCGCCGGCCGAAGCCGCGCGCCTCAACGACTGGTTCGTGTCGATCGGCCTTGGCTATGGCGATCAGGTCGCCATCGTGAATGACGGCTATTATGGCCCGGCCCTGCGCGAAGGCATCGCCAATGTCGTGGCGCGCCACGGCCTGCTGGTCGCCGAAGACAGTTCGGCGATCGCCGGCGCTGCGCCACAGGGCAGCATCCGCCTGATCGTGCGCCGCGCCACCGCCAGCGTGCCGGGTTGCCCGGACTGGAGCGCCAAGCAGGAAAGCGAAATGACGCTGGGCACCTCGTCCAATTTCGGCTGCGGCGTGAACAGCAACCTGGCCGCCATGGTCGCCAATCCAGAGGATCTGGTGCGCGGCCAGTCGAGCGACAGCGATCTGCGCACCGCGACGTCCAACCGCGCCATTTCCACCTATCGGGAAAAGGCGCCCACCGGCGCGGGTGATCTCAAGCAGCTTCAGGCGGGAGGCCAGCAATAACATGAACGCACCCTGGAAACCGGGCGGCGCCCTGCGCGATCCGTTTCATGCCTTTGTCTGCGACGATCACAGCTTCGACGTGCTGCGCGCCGTCGCCGCCGAAATGGGCTGGGCGCCCGAAAAGGTGAACAAGGGCGGGATGCGCAATGCCGTCCAGACATTGTCCATCACGGCCTCGCCGCAAATCCTGTTCGTCGATATGTCCGAAAGCGGCGACCCGCTCAACGACATCAACAGCCTGGCGGAAGTGTGCGAACCCGGCACGGTGGTTATCGCCGCCGGCCAGGTCAATGACGTCCGCCTCTATCGCGATCTCGTCGCCAGCGGCATTCAGGATTATCTGCTGAAACCCTTTGGCGCGGACCAGTTGCGCGATGCATTGGCGCAAGCGCAGGCGGTGTTCATGGCGCCGCGCGACGCGGGGCCTGAACGGCCGCACTGCACGATGGCGGTCATCGGCACGCGCGGGGGCGTCGGCGCATCCAGCATCGCCACGTCGCTTGCCTGGATGCTGTCGGACAAGAAGAAGCGGGCGACCGCCCTGCTGGACCTTGACGTGCATTTCGGCACCAACGCGCTGGCGCTGGACCTGGAACCGGGCCGTGGCCTGACCGACGCGATCGAAAATCCCAGCCGCATCGACGGCCTGTTCATTGAACGCGCAATGGTGCGCGCCAGCGACACGCTGGCGATCCTGTCGGCCGAAGCGCCGATCAGCCAGCCGATGCTCACCGATGGCGGCGCTTTCTACCAGTTGTTGGAGGAATTCCACACCGCCTTCGAATGCAGCGTCATCGACCTGCCGCGCGGCATGTTGATCCAGCATCCGCATCTGATGGGGGACGTGAACACGGCGCTGGTCGTGACCGAACTCACATTGGCGGCCGCGCGCGACACCATTCGCATCCTGTCCTGGCTCAAGACCAATGCACCCCAGGCGCGCGCCATCGTCGTCGCCAACAAGGTGCAGACCGGCTCCCCGGAAATCAGCCGCAAGGATTTCGAGCAGTCGATCGAGCGCAAGGTCGATATCCTGATCCCGTTCGACCTGCGCGTCGCTTCGCAGGCGGCGAAGCTGGGCAAGACGATGGCCGACGTTGCAAAGGGCAGCAAGGTGGGCGCGGCCTGCGCCGCGCTGCTGAACGAAGCGCTGGGTTCAGAGGACAAGGACGGGGACGTGCGCCCATCAGGCAAGGGCGAATCCCTGCTCAACAAGATCGACCTCAAGGGCATGCTGGCGGCGCGCCGCAAGGACAAGGTCGCGAGCGAAGACTGAGGAATGCGCGCCGCCCATTGGACGGGCGGCCGATAGCGGACGGGGCGAATGCATGGACGGCAATGTCATCTTGATCGCAGTGCTATTGGCGGCGATGCTGGGGATGGTGGCGATGGCCTTTGCCGGTCCGTCGCCCGAAAAGGCGCGCAAGCGCCGCGTCGCCACGATCCGCGGCCGTCATGGCGAATCGGCCGAGGCCTTACTGGAAGCGCGCATGCGCCGGGCGATTTCCAATCGTCCCACCGGAGCCGAGGCCAAGATGCTGGTGTCTCTGGTGCCAAACCCGGACAATCTGACCAAGCGCATCAAGATGACTGGCAAGAAATGGACGCTCAGTCAGTATATGACGGCGTGCGCAATCATCTTTCTGCTGATCACCGCCTTGTTGGCCCTGCGCGGATTTCCATTTTTCTTTGCCATGCTGGTCGGCGCGGCGGCTGGTCTTGGACTGCCGCACTGGTGGGTCGGGCGCCTGATCACGAAGCGGGTCAGCCAGTTCAATGCGAAATTTCCCGATGCGCTGGAATTGCTTACGCGCGGCCTGCGTTCGGGCCTGCCGATCGCCGAGACGCTGGGCGTGGTATCGAATGAGATTCCCGGCCCCGTGGGCGAGGAGTTCAAGCTCATCACTGAACGCATCAAGATCGGCCGGACGATGGAGCAAGCATTGCAGGAAACCGCCGACCGGCTGGGCACGGCGGAATTCCAGTTCTTCGTCATCACGCTGTCGATCCAGCGCGAAACGGGCGGCAACCTGGCCGAAACCTTGTCGAACCTGGCCACAGTGCTGCGCCAGCGATCGCAGATGAAGCTCAAGATTCGCGCCATGTCGTCGGAATCAAAAGCGTCGGCCTACATTATCGGCGTGCTGCCGTTCCTGGTGTTCGGCATGATCTGCTACATCAATTTCGACTATATGAAGCCCTTTTTCACGCCCGATCCAGTCGGGATTTTCGGGCTGAGCACGATGCAGGTCATTGGCATCGGCGGCATGTGCTGGATGGGCATTGGCGCATTCATCATGGCCCAGATGATCAATTTCGAAATTTGATGGCGAGGCATTAGGATATGGAAGCCCCTACCCCCGCCGGCACCTTGTTCGGCATGACCGCCACCGATTTCGGCACGCTGCTGGCTGGCCTTGCGACACTTGCCGTCCTGTTCGCGCTCTACGCCGTGATGACGGTGCGCGATCCCATGGCGAAGCGAGTGAAGGCGCTGAACGAACGGCGCGAACAACTGAAGGCCGGCATCACCGCCTCCACCGCCAAGCGCCGCGCCAAGCTGGTCAAGTCCAACCAGACGACGGACCAGATGCGGTCCTTCCTCTCCAGCCTCAAGGTGCTGCAGGACGACCAGCTCAAGGATGTGCAGGTGCGCCTGGCGCAGGCCGGCATTCGATCTAAGGATCTGGCGGTTGCGGTCATTTTCGGCCGCATGATCCTGCCGATCGCGATCGGCGGCATGGCCGCGATCCTGCTCTACGGCGTGGGCATCCTGCCTGAATGGGGTCCGATGAAGCGCTTCTTCGCCTTCGCGGTGGCTCTGCTCTTGTCCTACAAGGCGCCCGACCTGTTCATCGACAACAAGGTGCAGAAGCGATCGGCTGCGATCCGCAAGGGGTTGCCGGACGCGCTCGACCTGCTGGTCATCTGCGCCGAGGCGGGCTTGACCGTGGACGCCGCCTTTGCGCGTGTCGCCCGCGAACTGGGCAAGGCCTATCCCGAACTGGGCGACGAATTTCACCTGACCGCAATTGAGCTGAGCTTTCTGACCGAACGGCGCATGGCGTTCGAAAATCTTGCCTCTCGCGTGAAGCTGGATGCGGTCAAAGGCGTGGTCACGACCATGATCCAGACCGAGAAATATGGCACGCCCCTGGCGTCGGCGCTACGCGTCCTGTCCGCCGAATTTCGCCACGAACGCATGATGCGCGCAGAAGAAAAGGCCGCGCGCCTGCCGGCCATCATGACCGTTCCGCTGATTCTCTTCATTCTGCCGACCCTGTTCGTCGTCATCCTGGGTCCGGCAGCCTGTTCGATCAGCGCGGCTTTCTAAGGCGCCTGTCATGGGGCGGTTGCCGTAGCGTCAGTCGCGGCATCGCCCTCCCAAGGATAAAGCGCTGGCGCAAAGGGCTTTCCTCCTCTATTTTACGCTAACGTAAAAGGAAAGAAGAGAGGATCGCATGTCCATCATCCGCACCATTGCCCCTGTCGCTGCGCTGGCGTTCGGCGCTCTTGCCGCGCTCCCAGCGCAGGCGGCGCAGCCGGTAACGGGCCGCTGGGCCACCGTCGATGGCAAGGCGATTGTCAACATCGCGCCCTGCGGCAAGCATATGTGCGGCCGGATCGAAAAAATCGTGAAGCCCACGCCCGGCCGTCCGCAGACCGACATCAAGAATCCCGATCCGGCGCTGCGGTCCAAGCCATTGGTGGGTCTGGCACTGTTGTCGGGCTTCAAGGACGAGGGCGATCTCTGGAAGGGCACGATCTACGATCCGGAAAGCGGCAAGAGCTACAGCAGCAAGATCAGCCGCAACAAGGACGGGACGCTCAAGGTGCAGGGCTGCATCGCCTTTTTCTGCAAGACGCAGACCTGGACGCCGGTACGCTGACAGCGGACATCGGCAAAAGGGATTAGACACGCGCGTCGAGGCCAGTGCGCCTCGACATAATCGGACAGTTGGGCCAAGGGCGAGCGATGATCGGGCTCGTCGCTTCGCTTTTATTCGTTCTCATCTGGTCGACCGGCTTCATCGTGGCGCGGGCGGTGGTGCCCCATGGCGCGCCTGAGCTGGTGCTGGCGATTCGGCTGGGCGCCACGACATGTTTGCTTGCAGGCGCGGCCGCCTTTGCCGGACAAAGCTGGCCGCGTGGCCGTTGGCTGGGATTGCATCTGGCGGCCGGTGCCATGCTGCACGGCCTTTATCTGACAGTCAGTTGGTGGTCAGTCAGCCGGGGCATGCCGGCGGGGATCATGTCGCTGTTGGGCGCGACGCAGCCGTTGATGGTGGCAGTGGCTAGTGTGGCGCTTCTGGGCGATCGTCTGCCCGGGCGGAGCTGGCTGGGCCTGTTCATCGCGATCACTGGCGTTGTTTGCGTCCTGATGCCCGCGATCGAAAGCAGCGACACGACCGCAGTGCCAGTCATCCCGGTGTTGGCCGGCATCTTCGCCATCATCGCCATGACGGGAGGCACGCTCATCCAGCGCGGCCAGATTGCCAGCGACCCGATCCTGATGTCAGGCGCGGCGCAGAACCTGGGTGGCACCATCGTCGCGGTTTCGGCAACGCTGATCGTTGGTGAATGGCGGTGGGACAATGACCCGATTTTATGGATCGGCCTTGGCTGGTCCGTGCTTGGCTTGTCCGCCGGCGGTCTCAGCCTGTTGGTCTGGCTGGTACGGCATCAGGGGCCGACGGCCATGTCGATGCTGTTGCTGCTCGTGCCGCCGCTGGCCGCGATCGAGGCCTGGGCGCTGTTCGGCGAACAGCTGGGGCCGGTGCAGCTCATCGGATTCGCCCTGGCGCTGGGCGGCGTGCTGCTCGGTCGCTCGCAGGGCCGCGCCAAGGTTCGCGACGCCGCTGCCGAACTGGTCGAGCCGGCTTGATCGTCACATAAACGTCATCGCCTGCAACATCGTCGTCATGATCGCGCGCTATGCGGCGGCATGAGCAAGCGTCCGCCGTCCCTTCCCGCCCAGTCCGCCGACCTGGCGATGCAGATGGCGCTTCGCCAGATCGACTTCAGTCGCGCGCCGGCGTCGCGCCCGGCCGTGCCCGTCGCCAAGCAGGCTGCGCCCGCGCCCCCTTCCGACGAGCATCGGCTGGCGCTGCGCCGGCGCGACTGGCTGGCCGACGTGCAGGAGGCGCAGCGCGCCTTGTCGCCCTATGCATCGGGCCTGCTGACGGCCGAAAACCTGTCGGGTGAGGAATTTCTCCACAGCTTCTACGCGCCGGGCCGCCCGGTACTGATCAAGGAAGCGATGACCGGCTGGCCGGCGCTGGAACGCTGGACGCCGGACTATCTCGCCGACCGGATCGGCGACGCGCAGATCGAATATCAGGGCGGTCGCTCCAGTGCTGCCGACTATGAGCTGAAGAAGGAGCGACACCGCAAGCTGGCGACCTTCCGCCACTTCATCGACGTTGTGCGGGCGGGCGGCAACGACGCCTATCTGACCGCGTCGAACAGCGCCACCAATGCGCCCGCGCTGGCGCCCCTGGATGAGGATCTCGGCCATCTCGACGCCTATCTGCGCCAGCCGCAGGGCATGTTGTGGATCGGCGGCGCGGGCGCCTTCACCCCGCTGCATTTCGACCTCACCAACAATTTGCTGGCGCAAGTCACCGGCACCAAGCGGCTGATCCTGATCCCGCCTTCGCAAACGCGGTGGCTCGCGCATCGCAGGCATGTGTTCAGCGACGTACGCGACGTAACGGACGAGGCCCAGCTAAAGCGGTTTCCGCAAGCGCGCGACGTGCTGCGTTATGAGGTGCAGCTGACGCCGGGCGACCTGCTCTTCATCCCGATCGGCTGGTGGCACCAGGTGCGGTCGGAAAGCTTCTCGACGATGCTCACCTATACCAGTTTTCACTGGCCCAACGCGGGCCATGAAAATTATCCCGCCGGCTGATCAGGCCTCGCGCAGCCGCTCATGATGGCGGATCACTTCATCGATGATGAAACGCAGAAACTTCTCGGTGAAGTCGGGGTCCAGCTTCGCGTCCGCCGCCAATTGCCGCAATCGCGCAATCTGTCGCTCTTCTCGGCCCGGATCGGCCGGCGGCAGATCATGGGTCGCCTTATATTCGCCGACCGCCTGCGTGACCTTGAACCGTTCGGCGAGCATGAACACCAGCGCCGCGTCGATATTGTCGATGCTTTCGCGGTAGCGTTTCAACGTCTCGTCCATGGGCCGGCTCCTTGGGTTGGTTGCGGCGCTTTTTGCTGCTTGCGGGCCGGCGTGCAAGCTATTCCCGCTTGCCTTTGCGCTTTTGCACCGCCACATGATCGCGGTCATGACAGCACCTGCCCCCGGTAACGTCCATCCTATTGGCCGCGCTTCGAGCGCGCCGTCGCTTGACCCCATCATGAACCTGGTTGCCGACGGCATGAACCAGGTCAATGCCGTGATCCTGGATAGGATGCAGTCCCGCATCCCGCTGATCCCGGAACTGGCGGGACATCTTATCGCTGGCGGCGGCAAGAGGCTGCGGCCGATGCTGACGCTCGCCTGCGCCGACCTGGTCGGCTATGCCGGGGCGCGCCACTACAAGCTGGCCGCGGCTGTCGAGTTCATCCATACCGCGACGCTTCTTCATGACGATGTCGTCGATGGATCGGGCATGCGGCGTGGCCGCAAGACCGCCAACATCATCTGGGGCAACAGCGCCAGCGTCCTGGTCGGCGATTTTCTCTTTTCCCGCTCTTTCGAACTGATGGTCGAGGCGGAATCGCTCAAGGTGCTCAAGATCCTGTCCGGCGCGTCAGCCGTGATCGCCGAAGGAGAAGTCAACCAGTTGACCGCCCAGCGCAAGATCGACACGAGCGAGGAACAATATCTCGATATTATCGGCGCCAAGACCGCCGCGCTGTTCGCCGCTGCCTGCCGCATTTCCGCTGTCGTCGCCGATCGCAGCGAGGCTGAAGAACAGGCGCTCGACGTCTATGGCCGCAACCTGGGCATTGCATTCCAGTTGATCGATGACGCGATCGACTATGAATCGGACGAAGCGACGATGGGCAAGGATGCGGGCGACGATTTCCGCGACGGCAAGGTGACGCTGCCTGTCATCCTCGCCTATGCGCGGGGAAGCGAGGCGGACCGCGCTTTCTGGAAGGCGGCGATTGCCGGCCACCGCGTCAGCGATGCGGACCTTGCCCACGCCACCGGCCTGCTGCGCCAGACCGGGGCTATTGCCGATACGCTGGCGCGCGCGCGTCATTATGGCCAGCGGGCGATCGATGCGCTGGGGATGTTTGATGCCGGCCGGGCCAAAGCGGCCCTTACCGAAGCGGTCGAATTTGCGATAGCGCGGGCCTATTGAGGGGAACGGCATCGCCGTTCTCCTCCCCAACCATCCACGCGGATTTGCCCATCACCGCGGGCCTTTTCCGTCCACGAATTCGCCCTTCGACATGCTTGACCCCAACGGGCGTTGCGCTGAACCGGACATGCCATGATCCTTTCCCCCGAAACGCTCGCCTTCCTGGTCGCCGCTGCATTGATGGCGGGGTGCATCGACGCCATGGCGGGCGGCGGCGGGCTCATCACCTTGCCCGCGCTGATGGCGGCCGGCATTCCCCCTGTGCAGGCCGTGGCGACGAACAAGCTGCAAAGCTGCTTTGGCACGTTCGGCGCATGCGTCGCCTATGCGCGGCGTGGGCATATGGATCTTAAAACCTATAAGGGGCCGGTAATAGCAGCCTTCATCGGGTCCGTGGGCGGCGCATGGTTGTTGCAACGGGTCGATCCGTCCATCCTCGCCGGCCTCATGCCCGCGCTGCTGATTGCAATGGCGGCCTATTTCACCTTTTCGCCCAAGCTGGGCGACGCTGACCGCCATGCCCGGATCGGCATAGCAGGGCTATCCGGCCTGATCGGCGTCGTCGGCTTTTACGACGGCTTTTTCGGCCCCGGAGCGGGCGCTTTCTACACCACCATCTTCCTGGCGCTGGGCGGGCTTTCGATCCTGCGCGCAACAGCGCAGACCAAAGCGGCTAATTTCGCAAGCAATATCGCTGGCCTGCTGACGATGCTCGCGGGCGGCCATGTGATTTGGGTTGCGGGCCTGGCCATGGCCTGCGGCAGCATTATCGGCGGCCAGATCGGATCGCATCTGGCGATGCGCTTTGGATCGCGGCTCATCAAACCGCTACTGATCCTGATGTCGCTGGCGCTTACCGCCAAGATGTTGATCGATCCGAAAAACCCCATCCACCTTTATTTGTTCGGATAAAGCTGGCCCTCACTGCGACTGCAAAAGGGTCGCAACGCGCCGGCGCAAGTCATCCACCGCGAAGGGCTTGGTCAGCACTTCCATGCCCGGTTCGATATGGCCGTGGTTCAGCACGGCATTTTCGGCATAGCCCGTGATGAACAGAATACGCAAATCCGCCCGCAATCCGCGCGCCGCTTCCGCCACCTGACGGCCATTGAGGCCGCCAGGAAGGCCCACGTCCGTCACCAGCAGGTCGATCCGCGCCTCCGATTCCAGCAGGCGCAGTCCCGCTGGGCCGTCGCCCGCCTCCAGGCAGCGAAACCCCAGATCCGTCAGCGCGTCACTCACCAGCATCCGCACAGACGGTTCATCGTCAATGATCAGCACCGTTTCGCCGGCATCGACTGTCGCTGGCATATCGCCCGGCAGGATAATATCCTGTTCTTCCTCCCCGCGATGGCGCGGCAGGTAGATGCAGACCATCGTGCCCTGCCCGACCTCGGAATAAATACGGACATGGCCGTTACTCTGCCGCGCGAAGCCATAGACCATCGACAGGCCAAGCCCCGTCCCCTGCCCGATCGGCTTTGTCGTAAAGAAGGGATCGAACACCCGGTCCAGCATAGCCTTGTCGATGCCGGTGCCGGTATCGCTGACGCAGATGGTCACATATTGTCCAGCGGTCAGATTATGGTCCCGTGCGGTGCGATCGTCCAGCCAGCGATTGGCGGTTTCGATCGTGATCGTGCCGCCATCGGGCATCGCGTCGCGGGCGTTGATGCACAGATTGAGCAGCGCATTTTCAAGTTGGTTGACATCGACCATCGCCGGCCACAGGCCGGCTGCGGCGACGGTTTCCACATTGATTTGCGGTCCGACGGTACGCCGCACCAGTTCGGACAAATCTCCCAGCATACGGTTCACGACGACCGGCTTGGGCGTTAGCGTCTGCCGCCGTGAAAAGGCGAGCAGCCGATGCGTCAGTGCGGCGGCGCGGCGCGCCGCGCCCTGGCCTGCGGCCAGATATTTCTCCACATCGCCCACGCGCCCCTGCGCCAGACGCACACCGATCATCTCGAACGCGCCGGTAATACCGGCCAAAAGATTGTTGAAATCATGCGCAAGGCCGCCGGTCAGCTGACCCACCGCCTCCATCTTTTGCGCTTGGCGCAGCGCGAGTTCCACTTCCTCCCGCTCGGCCAATGCTTCGGTGATGCGCGCTTCCAGCGTCTCCTGAAGTTCGCGCTGGGCGCGCTCCGCCTGCACGCGGTCAGTTATGTCCTTGAACAGGACGGCGACCTGCCGGTCCTCGAAGGGGCCAACCCGGAAACTATGAACCTCCAGATGATGGCCGGTCGCCACCAGTTCGCGCTGGAACCGGATCGGATTTCCACTGTGAAGAACGCCGCCGTACAGTTCGACCCAGCCATCCGCCTCATCCGGCACCATCTCGCGGACTTTCTGACCTACGACGTTGGCAATGCCAGCGTGCCGTTCATAGGCGGCATTGGCCTCGACATGAATGTAATCGCTCAAGGGGCCATGTGGACTGTCCAGAAATTCGATGATGCAAAAGCCTTCATCCATCGATTCGAACAGGGTGCGATAGCGCTCCGCATTCCCCGTCAAATTGGGCATCGTCTCCACCACCTGTTCAATGTCACATATTGGCCGACCGCAGGTTCGAAAGAACCGCGTGCCGCAGCAACGATTGCGGGCGCAACTCTTTCCTTGGCCTCCAGAATTTTTGCGTTGCTTGCGCTGGCGCAATTTCGGCGCAACAGGGTGAGCGCAATGACAATGCTGCCGATCCACGCCGTGCTGCCTGACCTGCTCGCCACCCTGCGCACCAGCAGCAGCGCGGTGTTGGTGGCGCCCCCTGGCGCCGGCAAGACGACAGCCGTCGCCCCGGCGCTGCTGGCCGAACCATGGTGCACTGGCCAGGTGCTTTTATTGTCGCCGCGTCGGCTGGCGGCACGGGCAGCGGCAGAGCGGATCGCCGAAATGATGGGCGAAGAGCCGGGCGGCATGGTCGGCTATGCCACGCGCATGGACAGTCGGCAGTCGACACGCACGCGCCTGCTGGTGCTGACCGAGGGGATATTCGTCCGCCGCATTCAGGACGATCCGGAGCTGACTGGCATATCGGCGGTCCTGTTCGACGAGGTTCATGAACGCAGCCTCGACAGCGATTTTGGGCTTGCGCTAGCGCTGGATGCGCAGGCCGCGCTGCGACCCGACCTGCGCATCGTGCCGATGTCGGCGACGCTGGACGGCGCGCGCTTTGCCGCCTTGCTGGGCGACGCGCCGGTGATCAAAAGCGAAGGGCGCATTCAGCCGCTCGACCTGCGCCATATCGGCCGCGCGTCGGAAAAACGCATCGAGGACGACATGGCCGCTGCCATTCGCCGCGCGCTGACCGAGGAAGCGGAGGGCGACCTGCTCGCCTTCCTGCCGGGGGTGGCGGAAATCGATCGCACGGCCGAGCGCGTTGAGGGCCTGCCGGCAGAGATCCACAGGCTGCACGGCTCGCTCGATCCGGCAGCGCAACGCGCTGCCATCCGCCCGTCGCGCGAGGGGCGGCGCAAGGTCATCCTGGCGACGTCCATCGCCGAGACCAGCCTCACCATCGACGGGGTGCGCATCGTCGTGGACTCAGGATTGGCGCGCCGCCCCCGCTACGACCGGGCGGCGGGCGTGACCCGCCTTGTGACGGAAAGGGCCAGCCAGGCTTCAGCGACCCAACGCGCCGGCCGCGCGGCGCGACAGCGACCGGGCGTTGCCTATCGTTTGTGGGAGGCGGCCGCGACCGCCGGCATGCCGCCGTTCGATCCGCCTGAAATATTAGAGAGCGACCTATCCAGCCTGATGCTCGATTGCGCGCTATGGGGTGTCAGTGATCCAGCGACTTTGCGATGGCTCGATCCGCCGACAGCCTCGGCGGTTGACGAAGCCCGCCGGCGTCTGATCGCGCTCGAAGCGCTGGACGACGATGGCCGCATCACCGCGCATGGCAAGGCACTGGCGAAACTGCCGCTGTCACCGCGGATCGCCCATATGCTCGTGCGCGGGGGCGACATGGAGCTGGTCGATATCGCCGCCGACGTGGCCGTGCTTTTGGGCGAGCGCGGAATCGGCGGGCAGGACACCGACCTGACGCTGCGACGACAACGCTGGCGCCGGGAAAGCGGCAAGCGAGCAGATGCCGCCCGCGCCATGGCACGCCGCTGGGCCAGGCTCGTCCCCGCCATCCATGGCGGAGGAGGTTCCAGCACGCGCCCAGCGGACAGTCAGCGCTCCACCCTAGTCGCCGCGTCCGAACATCAGGTCGGTCTGTGCCTGGCCCTCGCCTTCCCCGACCGCGTGGCGAAACGCCGCTCCGCCGATGGCGCGGACTGGGTCAGCGTGGGCGGACGCGGCTTTCGGCTCGATCCGCTCTCCCCGCTTGCGCGCGAGGAATGGCTTGCGGTGGGCGAAGTGCAGGGCAGCGCCGCGGGCGCGCGCATCCTGTCGGCCGCGCCGATCGCGGAAGCCGATATTCTCTCCCTGTTCGGTCATCGCGTGCAGGAACATCGCACCGTGCGCTTTCGCAGCGCCAATGGCGGTATCGAGGCGCTGCGTGAACGGCGTCTAGGCGCAGTGCGCCTGTCATCCGGGTCCGATGATCGGCCCGATCCCGACGCTGTCGCTGGCGCGCTGCGCGATGGCGTCAGGCAAGGCGGTCTGTCGCTGCTCCCCTGGTCGGACGCCGCAATGTCGTTGCGGACGCGCGCCGCCTTTGCCGGCATCGAAGCCCTGTCGGACGAGGCGCTGATGGTGACGCTGGATGACTGGCTGCCGCCACTCCTCCAGGGCAAGCGCCGCTTGTCGGACATAGACCGGTCTTTATTGTCCGGCGTGCTGGAAGGGCTGATCGGCTGGGATGGCAAGCAGCAGCTGGACAGGCTCGCCCCTGCCGACTTCCGGTCCCCCGCCGGCTCGTCCCATGCCATCGACTATGCGGCGGAGGGCGGCCCGCGCGTCGAATTGCGGGTGCAGGCGGTCTTTGGTCTCGCTGCCCATCCCACGATCGGCAACCAGCATATTCCGCTCGTGCTTTCGCTTACGTCGCCAGCGGGCCGGCCCATACAGACGACCCGCGACCTTCCCGGTTTCTGGGCGGGCAACTGGCGTGACGTGGCCAAAGAGATGCGCGGCCGTTACCCCCGCCACCCCTGGCCCGAAGATCCGACCGCCGCCAGTGCGACTTTGCGCACCAAAAGGGCCGATGCCCGCGCCAAGTCTTGACTTGAACCGCGCGGCTGGTGCAACGCAGCAAGGTCTTGAACGGAGTTTCTACGCGATGAGCGCGCGCATCTATCAAATCCAGAAAAACGCTATGCAGTCGGGCAAGGCGCTGACCCATAAATGGGTGCTGGAATTCGCGCAGGCAGAGGCCAAGATGCCCGATCCGCTGACTGGCTGGGCAGGGTCAGGCGACACGCAGAGCCAGGTCAAGCTGACCTTCGCCACGCAGGACGCCGCGATCGCCTATGCCGACAAATATGGCATCGCCTACACGCTCATCCCCACACCGCCCAAGACGCTGAAAATTCAGGCCTACGCCGACAATTTCCGCTAAGCGATCGCATGTCGCTTGCACAATCGGGCGTGATGCTGCCCGATTGACGCCTTATTCGCTTGCCAAGGGGCGGACATAGGCGGCACAAGCCGCGTTTTGACGGAAAGATTTTCACGATAATGACGGATCGCACCGCAATCTTCGACAGCGTCGCCGCGCAGATCGAACCCTTCAACAAAAAGGGTATCGCGCTGACCGAGACCACCAGCTTCGCCGGTGATCTGGAGTGGGACAGCCTGACGGTGATGGATTTCGTCGCGGCGATCGAAGATGAATTCGACATCATCATCACCATGAACATGCAGGCCGAGATTGAAACCGTGGGCCAGCTGGTCGACGCGGTGCAGAAACTCAAGGCCGCCTGACGACAAAAGCAAGTCCGTCCGTTTCGAGCGTAGGTTCGAGCTCGTCGAGAACCGAAGTCGAGAGGGCGGCGAACCAGTTCTCGACCGACGCATCTCGACTTTGCTCGATGCTGCTCGAACCGAACGAAAGATTTGACATGACCGACGCAGCCGCTACCGCGAACGACGCGCGCACCCCTGAGGAAACACTCGCCGCACGCGACCTGTTTTCAAAATTCGATCCCCTGATCGCCGAGCGCGAGGCGCTGCTGGCGACCGGCGTGCGCGATCCGTTCGCGATCGTGATGGACGAAGTGAAGTCGCCGACCCAGGCCGTCATCAAGGGCAAGGACACGATCCTGCTGGGCACCTATAATTATATGGGTATGACGTTCGATCCCGATGTGGTGGCAGCGGGCAAGAAGGCGCTGGACGATTTCGGCGCTGGCACGACCGGCAGTCGCGTGCTCAACGGCACCTATCAGGGCCACAAGGAAGTCGAAGACGCACTCAAGGATTTCTACGGCACCAGCGGCGCCATGGTCTTTTCGACCGGCTACCAGGCTAATCTCGGCATTATTTCGACGCTCGCGGGCAAGGGCGACTATGTCGTGCTCGATGCCGACAGCCACGCGTCCATCTATGATGGCTGTTTTCTGGGTGACGCGGACATTGTCCGGTTCCGCCACAACAGTGTGGACGATCTGGACAAGCGCCTGGGCCGCCTGCCCGCTGACGCGCTGAAGCTCGTCGTGCTGGAAGGCGTCTATTCGATGCTGGGCGACATCGCCCCCCTGCCCGACATGGTCGCCGCGATCCGCAAGCATCCCAATTGCATGATCCTGGTCGACGAAGCGCATGGTATGGGCTTTTTCGGCCCCAATGGCCGTGGCGTGTACGAAGAGCAGGGCGTCGAGAAGGACGTCGATTTCGTCGTCGGCACCTTTTCCAAGTCGGTCGGTACGGTCGGGGGCTTCTGCGTATCCAACCATCCCAAGTTCGAGGTGCTGCGCCTTGTGTGCCGCCCCTATGTCTTCACCGCCTCGCTGCCCCCCAGCGTCGTCGCCACCGCCGCCACCAGCATCCGCAAGCTGATGCATGCGGGCGAGAAGCGCGCCCATCTGTGGAAAAACAGCAAGCGGCTGCATCAAGGGCTGACCGATCTTGGCTTCACGCTGGGCACGAAGACGCCGCAGTCGGCGATCATCGCGGTCATTCTGACCGATCAGACCCAGGCCGTCGCCATGTGGCAGGCGCTTTTGGAACTGGGCCTCTACGTCAACATGGCCCGCCCGCCGGCAACACCGGCAGGAACCTTCCTGCTGCGCTGTTCGCTCTGCGCGGACCATAGCGACGATCAGGTCGAACAGATCATCGCCATGTTCGAGGCGGCGGGCAAGGCAACTGGCGCCATCGGCTGATAAGGCCTTCCCCCCGGCGCCATATGTTCTTGCCGTGCGCGAAACGCTACGGTTGGAAGATGTAGCGCAGGATATTTCGCCTTCGACTCTGTTGGGCTAAGGTCGACCGCCATGGCGGATGGTGACATTCAGAACCAGCGATCGGATCAGCGCGGCATGATATGGCTTGCCGCGCTGCGTCGCGTCGTCCCGTGGCTGCTTATCGCGCTGCTCGTCGGCTCTTTGGGCACGTTGCTCTACACTGCCCGAACAGCATCGCGCGATCACGCGCAAGCGTTGGCGGAACAGCAACGCAGCTTCGAAATCATCGCCCTTGCACGCGGGTTCGAAGCACGGATCGCCCGGGCGGAAGTGACGCTCGCCCGTTATGTCATCAGCCTTGAGCCTGATACGGGGCGTCTGTTTCAGGATCAATGGCGCAGCGCCAATAGCCAGCTCCGCGCGCTCTTCTACGCTACGCGCGGCGCGGATTGGCAGCGCGGCAATGTCGAGGCGTTGCAGCGCGCCTTTGCCGAACGGGGCAAGCGACTGAGCGAGATCGGGCTGCGCACCACCTATGACCAGAAGATGACGGCGCTCGCCAAATTCCATGAGGCTGGCAAGAGCGAGGATTTACAGCAGATATCTGATCTGCTCGCCCGGGTGATCGCTGCGGAAAATGCGCGATTGCGCGAACGCAGCCTCGCAGTGTCGCTGGCCGGCGATCGCACGGAATGGATCGGAAAGACCTGGCGCCTGTTTGGCCTCGTCCTGCTGGTCTGCGTGTTGTTCGCCGCCTGGTTCGCTCATGTCGCCATTGCGGATCGACGCAATGCCAGGCGTCAGGCCGAACTGGAATCCGAACGGGCCGATTCGCTCGATGCGGCCGTGCGCGCCCGCACCGCCGAACTGTCCGCCGCCTATGACCAATTGAAGCTGGAGGCAACCGAACGTGCGGCCGCCGAGGACAGCCTGCGCCAGATGCAGAAGATGGACGCCATTGGTCAGCTGACAGGCGGCATCGCCCATGATTTCAACAATATGCTGGCGGTCGTCGTGGGCGGTCTGGAACTGGCGCGGCGCAAGATGCGACTGAAGCCAGAGGAGGCGCTGCGCCATATCGACAATGCGACGGAGGGCGCCAACCGTGCCGCCGCGCTGACCCGCCGCCTGCTGGCCTTCGCCCGGTCAGAGCCGCTGCTGCCCAGCGCCGTCGACCCTGACGTCCTGATCGCCGGGATGGCGGATCTCATCGATCGCACGATCGGCGATCAGATCACCGTCACCTTTCAGCATGAAGCGCAGGGCTGGCAGATTTTCGTCGACCAGCATCAGATGGAAAATGCGATCCTGAACCTGTGCGTCAATGCCCGCGACGCCATGGAGGGGCGCGGACGGCTGATCCTTGCCACCGGGCGCGCCACCCTGGCGCAGGGCGAGGTCGCCGAATGCGCAGCGGGCGATTATGTCCGCATGAGCGTGACGGACGATGGCTGCGGCATGACGCCCGAAATATTGGCGCGCGTGTTCGAACCCTTTTTCACGACGAAGCCCGTGGGCAAGGGCACGGGCCTAGGCCTCAGCCAGATATTCGGCCTGGTCCGCCAGAGCGAAGGCGATATTCGCATCGAGTCCGAACCCGGAGGCGGCAGCACCGTGACCCTTTATCTGCCGCGCTGCATCACGGAAGCGGAACCGCTGGCCGAAGACAGCCTGTCGCTGTCCCGCGCACCGGTCGAGCACCCGCCCACCCGCATATTGGTGGTGGAGGATGATCCGCGCGTCCTGCGGCAAACGATGGCAGCGCTTAGCGAATTGGGGCATTTGCCGATCGCGTGCGATCACCCGGCAAAGGCCGCACGGTTGCTCGGCAACAACGGCGATGTCGGTCTGATCCTGAGCGATGTTCTGATGCCCGACATGACCGGGCCGGAAATGGTGCGCGCGCTGCCGGCCGCCTTCCACCATTTGCCCATTCTGTTCGTCACCGGCTTTACCGGCGACGGCAACGATCAGGCGGATTTTGGCGGCCATCCCGTGCTGCGCAAGCCCTATACGCTCGCGGCCCTCGCCCAGGCCGTCGGCACGACGCTCAACGGATCGCGCCGCCCCGCAACAGCCGCGGCAGCAGAGTGATCGCGCCCAGCAGCGGCCAGCGCCGCTGCCAGGGCCTGATCATGATCTGCGTGCCGGCGTGGCGATTGATCTTCCAAGCCAGATAGTCGATGCCCCCGGCATAGGTGAAGCTCGCCTTGGCAAGCCGGATGACGGACAGGCGCTTGCCCCGGCGCCGGAGCATGCGCCAATGCGCGGCGGCCTGCTCCGGTGACAAGGCGTTGGGCACCTCGCCCGCCTTCCCTGTCCCGCGCTGCTCGGCAATCTGCGTAAGGGCAGCGCGGCCGAACCGTTCATATCGATCGGGATCGACATCGACGATCGACAACGACCGACCCTTTTTCTCAGCGCGTAGCTCGGCATTGTAAGTCAGGGTGAAACCGGTCTTCCAAATGTCCAGCACGCCAATATCCGTGTCTGATGGCAGCATAGGCATGGTGAGCGCAAACAATGTCGGTGCAGCCTGCGCCACCGCCGCGATGGCGCGCTGCCGCGCCAGATCGTCCGAAGCCCAGAGCAGCCGCGCAGGCTGGGCAAAGCGCGCCCACACCGATACATTGTCCGCGGCCGGGCTGTTCAGACGGGCAAAATCGGCTTCCGACAGCACGGCATATTTGGCGATCAGGCCATTATGTTCGAATGGAAAGACGTTAGGCGGAACGAGCGCATTTGCGCGGCCGAGCCAGCTTTTCCCATAGGTCGCCCGATAGTCGGACACGATGAGATAGAAATCGAGCATCAGCCCATCGAGATTGGCCTCCCGCAGGCATGAACCGTAAAAAAGGACGGCGCGGGCAGTGTCGGGATACCGGGCCGCCAGCGCGCCCGCCATGGCGGCAGCGCGCGGATCAGCCGGGGCGGCGAGTTCGGCCGTGACGAGGGAAAGAAGTTGGCTGGACATCGCGCACGGCCTAGACGATTATCCGGCGGGATGGAAAGTGGCTTCGAACCACCCGCGGGTGCCGTCTGGCAGGAGGTGGCGGATGCCTCCTGCTTATCCTGCGCCGCGGGCGAACCGCCTCGCGCGGCCGCTCCCTGCGGATCGTAGGATGTGAGAGAGCCGGCAATCAGACGCGCCGGAACAGGAGCGATATGTTGTTGGCCGGCATTTCGATCAGCTTTTCGAAATCCAGACCCTGCGCCTTTGCCGCCACGATCACTTCATCCACCGCGCGCAGACCCCAACGCGGATCACGGCCTTTGAGCGACGCGTCAAAGGCAAGGTTGCTCGGCGCGGTTTCGACGCCGTCCTTTGTATAGGGACCATAAAGATAGAGCAGGCCGCCGGACGACAGCGTGCCCCCTGCCCCTTTCATCAGGCCAAGCGTGGCTTCCCATGGCGATATATGCACCATGTTGATGCACAGGATCGCTGCGGCCTCCATGGCAGGCCAGTCGCCGACGGCATCCAGGCGAACGGGCGGCCGAAGGTTTGGGAGGCCGGCCTCGGCCCGCCACGCAGCGATCGAGGCGAGCGCGGCTGGATCGGGATCGCTGGGTTGCCAGCCAAGAGTGGGGAAAGCCCCGGCAAAGTGGACGGCATGCTCACCGCTGCCACTCGCCACTTCCAGCACGAGCCCGCAAGCCGGCAGCGCATCGCGCAGCACCGCGACGATGGCGTCACGGTTGCGTAAAGTGGCGGGAGCATGACGCTTATCCGCATCGCGGGCTCCGGAACCGGGTTCCCACGGTTCCGGCGCGTTCGTCATTCGGCTGCTTCCGCCAGGTCCGGATCAATCCAGCTCAACACCGGCTTGCGGGCAGCCAGCGTCTCGTCCAGGCGCCGGCGCGGCGCATGATAGGGTGCACCCTTCAGCGCCTCGTCCCCCGCCTTCGCCCGCTCGGCCAGGCTGCGCAGCGCCAGGATGAACTGGTCAAGGGCCGCCTTGCTCTCAGTCTCGGTCGGTTCGACCAGCATCGCGCCATGGACGACCAGCGGGAAATACATGGTCATCGGGTGGAAGCCTTCGTCGATCAGCCCCTTGGCGATGTCGAGCGTGGTGAAGCCTTCGGCCAACCCCTTGTCACTGAACAGAGCCTCATGCATGCACGGGCCGCTTGCCCCGAAAGGCGCGTCGAGCACATCGTCGAGGCTGCGAAGCACATAATTGGCGTTGAGCACGGCATCCTCCGCCACCTGCCGCAGCCCGTCCGCGCCGTGGGACAGGATATAGGCGAGCGCGCGGGTGAACATGCCCATCTGGCCATGGAAGGCGGACATGCGGCCAAAGCTCTGTGGCATTTCCGCGCCGACATTCTCCTCCTCGATCAGGTGGATCGATCCGTCCTCCATCCGAGCGGTGTAGGGGAGCGGGCCGAAGGGCGCGAGCGCTTCGGACAGGACCACCGGACCCGAGCCGGGCCCGCCACCGCCATGGGGGGTGGAAAATGTCTTGTGCAGGTTGATGTGCATGGCGTCGACGCCAAGGTCGCCGGGACGGACGCGGCCGACGATGGCGTTGAAGTTCGCGCCGTCGCAATAGACGAAGGCGCCGGCGGCATGGACCGCGTCGGAAATCACCTTCATATCGCGCTCGAACAGGCCGCAGGTGTTGGGGTTGGTGATCATCACCGCCGCGACGTCGGGACCGAGCCGTGCTTTCAGTGCCTCAAGGTCGACGCGGCCATCTGGAGTCGCAGGGATATCTTCCACCTTGTAGCCGCAGAAGGCGGCGGTGGCCGGGTTGGTGCCATGGGCGCTTTCGGGCACAAGCACCACCTGTCGCGCATCGCCGCGTGCTTCGAGCGCCGCGCGGATGCAGAGCAGACCGCACAGTTCGCCGTGCGCGCCCGCCTTGGGCGTCATGGCGACGCCGTGCATCCCGGTGAGCTTGATGAGCCAGACAGCAAGTTCATTGATGACGCCAAGCGCGCCCTGAACGGTCGATTGCGGCTGGAGCGGGTGGATATCGGCGAAACCGGGCATCCGCGCGACCTTTTCATTGAGGCGCGGGTTGTGCTTCATCGTGCAGGAGCCAAGCGGGAACAGGCCAAGGTCGATGGCGTAATTCTGTCGGCTAAGGCGCGTATAATGGCGCACCGTTTCCTGTTCGGAGAGGCCCGGCAGTCCAATCGCGTCGGTGCGGGCGAGGTTGCCAAGACGGCTGTCGACCGCTGGTGAGACAGCGAAGTCGACACCTGTCGTGTCGGTCGAGCCGATCTCGAAGATCAGCTTTTCCTCCAGCATCAGGGCGCGGTTTCCGGTGGCGGTAGCGGGGGCCATATGGGCTTCCTCGACGGGCGTGGGGGCGGTTGGGCGGCCTTCCTTGAGCATCGTCATGCCAGTTCCTCCGTGAGCGCAGCGGCAAAGGCTTCGATGTCCTCGGCCGTGACGGTTTCGGTGACGGCGACGACAAGGCCTTGCCCAAGCTGCGGCGCGTGGGGGAAGAGGCGGCCGAGCGAGACGCCGCCCAGCACGCCCTTGTCGGCCAGCGAACGGGTCACGTCGCGCGCGTCCTTCGACAGGACCAGCGTAAATTCGTTGAAGAATGCATCGTTGACCAGGGTCACGCCCGGCACCTTCGCCAAACGATTGGCCGCCTGAACCGCAAGCGCGTGGTTGAGCGTGGCCAAGTCGCGCAGCCCCTTTTCGCCCAGCAATGTCATATGGATGCTGAACGCCAGCGCACACAGGCCTGAGTTGGTGCAGATGTTCGACGTCGCCTTTTCGCGACGGATATGCTGTTCGCGGGTGGAAAGCGTCAGCACGAAGCCGCGCTTCCCCGCAGCGTCCACCGTTTCGCCGCACAGGCGTCCCGGCATCTGGCGCACATATTTCTGCTTGCACGCGAACAGGCCAAGATAGGGCCCGCCAAATTGCAGGCCGACGCCGATCGACTGGCCTTCGCCCACGACGATGTCCGCCCCCATGGCGCCGGGCGCCTTGATCGCGCCGAGCGCAACGGGTTCCGTCACTACCGCGACCAGCAGCGCGCCAACGGCATGCGCCGCGTCCGCCAACGCAGTAAGGTCCTCAATTCGGCCGAGAATATCGGGATATTGGACAACAACGCAGCTTGTGTCCTTGTCGATGGCGGCGATCAGCTTCTGGCTGTCGGTTTTGCTGTCAAGTTCAGGCGTTTCATAGGCCAGATCGTCGCCCGTGAACTTGGCCATCGTCTGCGCGACCGAGACATAATGGGGGTGGAGCCCCGACGAAAGCAGCGCCTTGCCCCGCTTGGTGATGCGCCGCGCCATGACGATCGCTTCCCAGCAGGCAGTCGATCCATCATACATGGACGCATTGGCGACGTCGCAGCCCAGCAACCGCGCGACCTGCGTCTGGAATTCGAACAGCACCTGAAGCGTGCCCTGCGCGATTTCCGGCTGATAGGGGGTGTAGGCGGTCAGAAACTCGCCGCGCTGGATCAGATGATCGACGCTGGCGGGCACATGATGCTTATAGGCCCCTGCCCCCAGAAAGAAGGGCGCTTCCCCCGCCGACAGATTTTTCCGGGCGAGCGCAGCCATGTGGCGCTCCACCGCCATTTCGCTGGCATGATCGGGCAGATCGGGGATCGTTCCGGCCAACCGGGCTTCGGCGGGCACATCGACAAACAGATCATCGATGGAGGAAGCGCCGATGGTGGCGAGCATCGCCTGCCGGTCGCTGTCGGTAAGGGGTAGGTAGCGCAATTTCATTCTCCACTCCCCTCCCTTTCAAGGGAGGGGCCGGGGGTGGGTGCGATTGCACGGCAATCGCCGGCAATGCCTGTAAGGTCAGGTCGCAAGGCTCGCTTCGCTTGCCACCCACCCCTTCCCCCTCCCTGACAGGGAAGGGCTTATCCAGGCATCAAAGGCTGGCCACGAACGTCTTGTAGGCGGCCTCGTTCATCAACCCTTCCAGTTCGCTGGCGTCCGCAATCCGCAGCTTGAAGAACCAGCCATCTTCCTCAGCGTCGCTGTTGACCAGCGCAGGCTCGTCTTCCAGCGCGCTGTTGGTTTCGACAACTTCGCCGGAGATCGGCGCATAGACGTCGGACGCGGCCTTGACCGATTCGACGACGGCGGCATCATCGCCCTTTTCGAAGGTCGTGCCTTCGGCTGGCAGTTCGACGAAAACGATGTCGCCCAGCTGTTCTTGCGCATAGTCGGTGATGCCGACCGTGGCGATTTCGCCTTCGACATCGATCCATTCATGTTCGTCGGTGAAATAACGGCTCATATGCATGTTCCCCTTCGCAAAGGTGATGAAATCAGGGCTTGCGGCGATACCGATGCGGAACGAACGGCATCGGCGCGACCACAGCGGCAATACGCTTGCCGCGCACATCTATTTCCAAAGCCGTGTCGATCGCCGAATAAGGCGTGCTAACCCAGCCCATGGCGATCGGCGCGCCAAGCGTCGGGGCAAAGCCGCCCGATGTGACTTCACCGACCTCGACCGATCCGGCGAAGATCTTGGCGCCTTCACGCGCGGGCAGTCGCCCGTCGATCCGAAGGCCAACCCGGCGCGCGCCCGGCCCATCGGCCAGTTCCTTCATCACGCGTGCATGGCCGATAAAGCCGCCTTCCTCACGCCGGCGCTTCTGGATGGCAAAGCCCAGGTCCGCTGCGATGGTGCTGACGGTGGGGGTCAGGTCATGGCCGTAAAGCGGCAGCCCCGCCTCCAGCCGCAGCGAATCACGCGCGCCAAGGCCGATTGGCTTGACTTGCGGCAGATCGCACAGCGCATCGGCCAGCAGCCTGGCATCCTCGCCCGGCAGGCTGATTTCAAAACCGTCCTCGCCAGTATAGCCCGACCGGCTGATCCACAGCGACACGCCGCGCCAGGTGAACAAGCCCGACTGCATGAACAGCAGGTCGGCCGTTTCCGGGATCAGGCTGGCCAGCGCAGCGCCGGCTTCAGGCCCCTGAAGCGCCAGCAGGGCCTGCTCATCCATATGGTTCATGGTGACTTCGTCAGGGAGATGCTCGATCATCCAGCCAATATCGTCATATTTGGTCGCGCCATTGACGACCATGTAGATGTCTGCCCCGTCGAACGCGCCGTCACCCAGGCGCGACACCATCAGGTCGTCCAATATGCCGCCTTCGTCGTCCAGCAGCATCGAATAACGCTGGCGAAAGGGCTTCAATCCCCTGATGTCGCTGGGGAGCAGATGCTCCAGCGCGGCGTCGACGCCGTCGCCCGTAAAGGTCAACTGGCCCATGTGGCTGACATCGAACAGGCCGGCATGTTCGCGGGTCCAGCCATGTTCGGCCATGATGCCTTCATATTGGATCGGCATATGGTAGCCGGCAAAGCCGACCATGCGCGCGCCCCTGTCGCGATGCCAGGCATCGAGCGGCAGCGGCTGCAACGGCAGATCTTCTTCGATAGGGGTGACGTCGTGCGTGCCGGACATGAAAGGCGGCCTCCGTGCATGAGGATATGGCGACAGCGTCATCCTGCCTGATCGGCCGGATTGCTGCCACCCCCTCTGTCACGGAACCTGAGAGCTTTGACCAGCGGCCTTGTGGCCGACCAGCTTACCCCTTCGGTGGGACGGGCGAGAAGCGCGTCCGCTTTCCAGAGTGCCTTGCGCGCGATGCGGTCCTTTGGCCTGAGAGATTCCGGGGCGGTTGCTCCTTCGGCGACGGGCTGTGCCTCAAAGACCGCCCATGCTCTCCCGCATCATGCCCGACGGACGAATCCGCCGGAGACAAACAGCGCATTGCGGCAAAGGACGGAGCGCGTCAATCGGCGAGCGCAAGCGCCCCGTAGATTTCCCGATGCCGCTTTTCGGCATAGCGATCGGTCATGCCGGCGATGAAGTCGGCGATATGGCGGCTGCGGGTGGGTTCTTCCAGCGCGCACTCGTCGCGCCATTCGGCCGGCATCAACGCGGGGTCACCCTGATAGGCGCGAAACAGGTCGGTCACGATCACGCGTGCCCGATCCGCCGCCGCCAATTGGTCGGGATGATGATAGAGGGTTGCGTACATGAACCGCTTGAGCGCCCGTTCCTGCGCGGCGAGGTCAGGCGAGAAGCAGACCAGCGTGCGGCCGAGCGCGCGCACATCGTCGACGGTTTCGACACGTGCATCCGCGATATTATGCCGGGTCGTTTCCAGCAGATCGTTGGCCATCACGCCAATCTGTTCGCGCACCAGTTCGCGCAGCAGCCGGTCCTGCGGGACGTCGGGATAGCGGGCGCGGACCCTGTCCCAGCAGTCGTGCACGAACGGCACTTCGAGCAGTTGCTCCAGTGTCAGCAGGCCGGCGCGCAAGCCATCATCAATGTCGTGATTGTCATAGGCGATGTCGTCCGAAATCGCCGCGAGCTGCGCTTCGAGCGAGGCATGGCTTGTCAGGTCGAGCGGAAAGAGCGCGTCAAGATCCTGCATTGCCCATCCCGGGCGGGCGACCGGACCATTATGCTTGGCCAGACCCTCGAGCATTTCCCAGCTGAGGTTCAGACCGCGAAAACGCGGATAGGGGCTTTCGAGGAGCATGAGCGTGCGCAGTGTATGAGCATTATGGTCGAACCCGCCATGCTGGTCCAATGCCGCCTCGAGCGCGTCCTCCCCGGCATGGCCGAAGGGTGGATGGCCGATGTCATGCGCCAGGCACAACGCCTCCGTCAGATCCTCGTTGAGGCCCAATGTCCGCGCGGTGGTGCGCCCGATCTGCGCGACCTCCAGACTGTGGGTCAGGCGGACGCGATAATGGTCGCCATCGGGGGAGACGAACACCTGTGTCTTGTGGCGCAGGCGACGAAAGGCGATTGAATGGATGATGCGGTCGCGATCGCGCTGGAATACGTCGCGCGGTCCACGCATCTCCCCGCCCGGCTCGGCATGAAGGCGGCCGAGGCTTGCGGCGGGATGGCAGGCGTAGGGGGCGAGCAGCGTCATGCCCGCCCCTTACTCGCCAGCCAGCTTCTCGACTACCTCTCCCGCATCGCTTTTCCACGCGAACACGTCAGCGCCGGCAGCCTTGAGCTTGGTTTCCAGTTCCCTGGCGCGGGTAAAGCTGGGGAATGGCCCGACCAGCAGGCGGTTAGTCTGACCCCAGCTGGCCGTCCAGGCATCCTGCGGCGCAATGCTGTCATATTTACCGCGCAACCGCTTCATCGTGAAGGCGAGCGCAGATTTGCTCTGCCCTACGCCGACTTGCAGCCAGTTGCGCGAAGGATTGGCGGCGAGGCGCTTTTTCTCCTCCGCCTCCTTCTTGGCCTTGGCATCGGCTTCGGCCTTTGCCTTGGCGGCCGCGTCCCTCTTGGCTTTTGCCGCAGCAGCCGCAGCGGCGGCCTGGCGCTCGGCGCGGCGCGCTGCCTGCATGGCGGCAATCTCGTTCAGATCCACAGCCGCGACGGTCGCCTGCCGCTCAGCCTCAGGCACGTCAATCGCGCGAATGATGTCGGCCAGGGTGCGCGTGGCTTGCGGGTCGGGTGCCGGGGGCGCGGGCTGGCTAGCGGCCGGCGCGGGCGCAGCAACTGACGGCTGCGTAACGGTCGGCGGCGATGCGGCCCCATCGACGGCAGTATCCTGCACGCCGGGCGTAGCGGCAGGCGCGGCGGCTGCGGGTGTCTTGTCTTCGATCGATGCGAACCCCGGCGCAGGCGGTCCCTGCACGCTGGGCGCGGCAGCGCGCGCCATCGACGGGGATCCGGAAGGAGAAGCGGCACTGGGCGTCCGAGGCAAGGGCTGCACGACAGGCTGGGCCGCACGGGCAGGCAGCGACTGGACGGTCTGCGCCTGTGCCACTTGCGTCGCAGCGCCAGTGTTGGGGGGACTCGCGGTCGGGGTCGGCGCAGGCTGGCTTGAAGCCGACGGACGAGGCGCAGACATGGGCGTCTGACGCCCCTCGGCCCGCGCCAGGCGCGCAGCCTCTCGCCGCTGCCGCCGCTGTTCCGCACGGCTGAGCGGACGGGACCGCGATGGCGCGGATTGCGTCGGGACCTGCGCGATCTGCGTGGCAGGCGCAGATGCAGGCGCTGCCGACGTTGCTGCTGGGGGCGGCGTGGTCGGGGTGACTGCCGCAACGGTGGTGCCGACCTGCGAGGGGAATTGGCCAAAATGCACCGCCGCCGCCTTTTGCTGTGCGGTCAGATAGGGCATTTTCTGCATATAGGGGGTGATCGCCGCGGCAAGCCGCGCTGGCATCGCCTGCTCCGCCACTTTCTTGGCATCGGCCTGACGATTGTTCATGGCATAAATGAACGCCCGATACCGCCATGCAGCACGATCGCTCTTGTAGAGCAGCGGCTCCAGCATGCTTTCCGCTGCGTCCACCTGACCCGATATGCCGAGCGAAGCGGCATAGCGCCGGCGCAGTTCGGCGTTGTCGGGAGAACGCGCCAAGGCGGCCTGATAATCACGCTGCGCACCCGCCTGGTCGCCCGTCAAGTCGCGCGCAAGGCCGCGTTCCATCAGGATGCTCGTATCAGGGAAACCCAGCCGCTGCGCCTGGTCGAACAATCGCACAGCTTCGGCGGGATTTTGCAGCTTGAGCATGACCCGCGCCAGCCCCGCCTTGATACGGCCATTGCCGCTGGCGATCGCATCGGCGCGGGCAAAGAATCCAGCGGCCCCGTGCGGATCATCCAGCGCGAGCGCAGCTTCGCCAGCGCCGATCATCGCGTCGACATCGCGCGGGTTGGAGGCCAGCCGCGCAAGATTGCGATTAAGGTCGGCAGCGCCCAGCGGCGGGACAAGATCGGCCTGATCGGTCTGGGCAAAAGCGGGAGGCGCAAGGAAGAGCGCGGCGAGAATCCAGGGAAGAGACTTAGTCACATTCCCCCCTTAGCCCATGCCATGGCGAATGGGAAATCAGCCGGACCAAAAAGCGCGCCGGGCCGATCCGGATGGCCGACGACGCGCTTTATGACATGAGGCGCGGCCATCGCCGCACCGGGCCTTACTGGTTATTCTGACGATTGAGGAACCGAGGGATATCAACACCCGGAGCGGCATCGTCGGATCCTGCACCAGCCGTTTTTTCCGACCCACGCGTCAGGCCCGCCATCCGTTCGAACAGCGTGCCTCCCGTGGCGACCCGCGGAGCAGGTTGCGCAGGGGCGGGAGCGGGCGCCGGAGCCGGTGCGGGAGGTTCAGCATTATCGGCGCCCAGAACCAGTTCGTCCTCGTCCGGACTTTCATCCGAGAATACCGCAGCCGGCTTGGGCGGCGAGAAAGGTGTCGCTGCCGGCGTCGGTGCGGCTTGGGGGGTTACGGACGCAGAGGGCGGGGCCGCCGGCACGTCCAGTTCCAGCGTTTCCGGCTCGCTCGGCGGCGTAGGTGCGGCCTGCGGCGCAGAGGCAGGAGCAGCGGCTGCCGGGCGCGCCGTCTGCTGGGGGACCGACACGGACGGGCGGCTGGCGAAGCTGAAAGGCTGGGTCAGCGGTGCGGCCTGGCTGCCGACCTCATTATCGATGCCGGTCGCCACTACCGACACGCGGATCTTGCCGTTGAGATTGTCGTTGAAGGCGCTGCCCCAGATGATGTTCGCGTCGGGATCCACAAGCTCACGGATATGGTTTGCGGCCTCGTCCACTTCCATCAGGCGCATGTCGTCGCCGCCGACGATCGAGACGATGACGCCCTTGGCCCCGCGCATCGAAACGCCGTCAAGAAGCGGGTTGGCGATCGCCTTCTCGGCCGCCTGGAGCGCGCGGCCGTCACCCTCGGCTTCGCCGGTGCCCATCATGGCCTTGCCCATTTCACCCATCACCGACCGCACGTCTGCAAAGTCGAGGTTGATGAGGCCGGGCATGATCATGAGGTCGGTGATCGAACGCACGCCCTGTTGCAGCACTTCGTCCGCCATCTGGAACGCTTCCTTGAAGGTCGTGTTCGGATTGGCGATAAGGAACAGATTCTGGTTCGGAATGACGATCAGCGTATCGACATGCTTCTGCAATTCCTCGATACCGCTTTCCGCAGACTTCATGCGACGATTGCCTTCGAAGGTGAAGGGCTTGGTCACGACGCCAACGGTCAGGATGCCGCGATCGCGCGCGGCCTTGGCGATAACTGGGGCGGCGCCCGTGCCGGTGCCGCCGCCCATGCCGGCGGTGATGAAGCACATATGCGCGCCATTGAGCGCCTCTTCGACCGAGGCGATGGTCTCTTCGGCCGCGGCCTTGCCGATTTCAGGGCGCGACCCCGCGCCCAGCCCTTCGGTGATCTGCGGGCCAAGCTGAATGCGGCGTTCGGCGGGTGAGCTGTTGAGCGCCTGCGCATCGGTATTGGCGACGATGAAATCGACCCCCTCGACCGACGCGGCAATCATGTTGGCGATGGCATTGCCACCCGCACCGCCGACACCGATCACCGCAATGCGCGGCTTCAGTTCGTCCACATGGGGCGGGCTGATTTCAATGCTCATATATTCTGCTCCCTCAGCTTCCTCGTCAGGAAGCGACACCGTCATCATTCGTTAACACCAGAAAATAGGGGATTCACCACCTAATTTCGTCTTTGCCAAAAATCGTTCAATAGTTCGCCTTGATCGCGCGCATCAGGCGCTGCCACCAGAGCGGCGTTCCCAGCCGATGCACGGTCTGCGGCGCAGGCGCCATCGTGCGGAGATCAACCGGGTTGGAAGCACCGTAAAGCGCCAGGCCGGCCAAAGTTGCAAAGGCCGGGCCGCTATGTGCTTCAGGCATGGCGGACAGGCCCCGGGGTCGGCCGATCCGTACCGCGCGACCGAGCGCGCCCTGCGCGTAATCGGCGATGCCCTTCATTTCCGCGCCACCGCCGGTCAGCACCACCTGGCGGCCGGTCGAATTAAAGCCCATCCCGGCAAGCGCCGCATTCACTTCGGTCATGATCTGGTTCAGCCGCTCGCAAATCACGCCGACCAGCGCCGCGCGCGTGATCTTGCCGCCTTCCGCATTAGGGCCGGCCGCCTGTCCTGGCACCGCGACGTCGCCATGGGGCGGCGCGATCTCGATCATCTCGCGAAAATCACGCGGATTCTGCATCGCAGATCCGTAGAAGCATTTGATCCGTTCCGCCTGGCTGCGGCGAATGCCGAAAGAGGATGCGATGTCGTCAGTGATGTCGGACGCGCCCATCGGGATCGAATGCAGGCCCACCAGCATGCCCCCGGCATAGAGCGACACATTGGTCACGCCCGCGCCCATTTCCACCAGCGCGACGCCCAGGTCGCGCTCTTCCTCCGACAGGCAGGCAAGGCCCGTCGCGATGGGAGAGGCGACGATGGAATTGACGTTGAGATACGCCCCACGCACGCACAGGTCGAGATTGGCGAGCGGTGCCCCGTCGGCCAGGACGACATGGATATCGACGCCCAGCAGGTCGGCATGCATGCCCAGCGGCTTCTTGACAGGAACCTTGCCGTTGATGGTGAAGCAGGTCGGTTGCGCATGAAGGACGATGCGGCCGTCGGGGTCAATCCCCTGCTGGCCCGTCGTCAGAAGATCGTCGATATCGGGCTGCTCAATCCGGTACCCGCCCATGTCCCGCTCGACCGTGACGACGTCGCTGACCAGGCTGCCGCCCGAAAAGCTGACCCACACATCCTCGATATTGGTGCCCGCGACGCGCTCGGCCTGCTCGACGGTTTCCCGCACGGCCAGTTCGGTGCGCTCCATGTCGGCGATGAAGCCGCGGCGCACGCCGCGGCTTTCCCGCTGGCCTGTGCCCAGGATCGCCAGTTCACCCGTATCGGTGCGCCCGGCGATCAGCGCGGACACCTTCCAGGAGCCTATGTCGACGGCCGTGATGAGCTTTTCGACCTTGGGCTGCGGCATGGCTGTCAGCCTTCCTCACCGATAGGCTGCGCGGTCGCGCTCGTGGCGGCCTCGATCGGCTTTTCCTCCACGCGTCCCTGCGGCAGGCGCAGGACAAACCGATCAGGGTCGCGCATGTCGAAGCGAACGATGCCGCGTCCAAGCAGTCGGTTGACCCCGTCCATTCGTGCGAAATTCACCAGCGCGGACGCCGATTGTGTGTCGCCTTCCGGCAGGGACAGCGTCTCACCCGATTGGAAACGCAAATCCCAGCGCCGGTTGCCGACCCAGGTCGCCCCAGCCAGCATGGGTTTGAGCGCAGGCGCATTTTCCATCAGCTTGTTGAGGCCCGCAGTCTGCCGGTTCGCATTGGGGCCAACCACAAGCGGCAGGTCCGGCATGGCGCTGGCCGATACCGATTGCAGCACCACGCCCGACACGTCGATCAGGTGCAGTTGTCCGTCATGCTGCCACACGGCGACCGGGTCCCGCTCAACGATATCGACGACCAGCGTGTCGGGCAGGCGACGGGAAATGCGCGCATCCTTGACCCAACCGAGTTTCAGCATTTGCTGGCGCACATGCGGAAGGTCAAGCGAGAGCATCGACCGGTCCACCTGTCCCAGCGCGATATTGTAGACCGGCAGTTCGTCCATGCGCTCGACACCGCGCACTTCGACCTTTTCAACTTCGAAACCGGCGCGCGCCGCGATATCCGCCGCTTGTTGGCGCGCCACTTCCGGGAGACCAAGGTAGATTGCGATGCCGATCAGGATCGCGCCAAAAATGCCTACAATCGTCCAGCTGGCCATGCGCTGGAGCGTCGCTTCACTGACCGGAAGATGCTCGATCAACTTGTCGATCCAGCTTTGCCGCTTGAGCGACCGTGCGCGGCTGGAGCGTCCGGCCCCATTGCCCTTGCTGCTCATGCGCGCGGCCCCGCCGCGCCTAATCCGTGCCTCAGCCATGCCCCTGCCCCGTTCCGTCTGACGCCCCGGCGCGGTTCAGCGCCTCCTCCACGATCGTTTCGACCAGCGTCGCATAGTCGATGCCCAGCTTCGCCGCCTGTTCAGGGACCAGACTGAGCGGCGTCATGCCCGGCTGCGTATTGACTTCCAGCAGATAGAGGCCGTTCAGCCCGCGCTCGTCATCCCAGCGAAAGTCCGCGCGCGAGGCCCCCTTGCAGCCTAGCAGCTGATGCGCGCGCAACGCGATCGCCTTGCAGGCTTCGCTGATGTCCGGCGGAATGTCGGCCGGGCAGACATGCTCTGTCATGCCATCGGTATATTTGGCGTCGAAGTCGTAAAAGCCGCTTTTGGGCCGTAGTTCGGTCACGAGCAGCGCTTCATCGCCCAGCACGGCGGTCGTCAGTTCGCGGCCGCGAATATAGGGTTCGGCCAGCAGTTCGGGGAAATCCTGCCACGGGCCGACGGCATCGCGGGCGATCGGATTACCGTAATTGCCCTCCGCCGTGACGATGGCCACGCCGACCGAACTGCCTTCATTGACGGGTTTGAGCACATAGGGGCGCGGCAGTGGATCAGCGGAAAAGAGGCTTTCACTGTTCACGATCCGGCCGTCGGGCATGGGAATGCCGTGCGGGACCAGCGCCTGCTTGGTCAGTTGCTTGTCGATCGCGATGACGGAGGTGGCAAGGCCGCTATGGGTATAGGTCAAGCCCATCAGGTCCATCATGCCCTGCACCGTGCCATCTTCGCCAGGGACGCCGTGCAGCGCGTTGAAGATGACGTCTGCCTTCGTTTCGGCAAGGCGCTGCGCCACGTTGCGGTCCATGTCGATGCGGGTGACTTTGTGGCCGCGCGACTCCAGCGCCTTGGCCACACCCTCCCCGCTTGACAGCGACACCGGCCGCTCCGCCGACCACCCGCCCATCAGGACGGCGACATGCCAGGGGCCGCGCGTCATTGCGCCATCCCCACGCGCTGAATTTCCCATTCCAGGTCTATCCCGCTCTTTTCTCGAACGCGGCGGCGAACCTCTTCGCCCAGCGCTTCGATGTCAGTGCTGGTTGCGCCACCGGTATTGAGCAGGAAATTGGTGTGTTTCTCGCTCACCTGCGCGCCGCCGATGGCCAAGCCGCGACAGCCCGCTTCGTCCACCAATTGCCAGGCCTTGTGACCATCCGGATTCTTGAAGGTGGAACCGCCGGTTTTGCTGCGTAGTGGCTGGCTTTCCTCCCGCGCGGCTGCAATGCGGTCCATTTCGGCCTGGATCGCGGCCGATGCACCGGGATGCCCCCGAAAAGTCGCGCTGACCACGATCGCGCCGTCGGTGAGATTGGAGTGGCGATAGCTGTAGGCAAGGTCGCGGTTGAGCAGCGTGACCTGCTCGCCCGATCGCAGCACCAGCTCACACTCCAACAGGATATCCGCTGTCTCGCGGCCGTAAGCGCCGCCGTTCATGCGAACAAAGCCACCAACGGTGCCGGGAATGGAGCGCAGAAATTCGAGCCCCGCGATGCCCGCATCGCGCGCTGTCGATGAGACGAGAATGCCGGACGCGCCAGCGCCGCAAACCAGCGTAGTTTCGTCCTGCCGTTCGACCTTTGCGAACGGCTTGCCGAGCCGAACGACCACCCCCGGCACGCCGCCGTCGCGCACGATGAGGTTGGAGCCAAGGCCAAGCGCCATGACCGGCATGTCGGGGTCAAGCTGCGCCAAAAAGTCGGACAGATCGTCCGCATCCTGCGGTTCGAACAGCCATTGCGCCGGACCGCCCGTCTTGAACCAGACAAGCGGAGCCAGCGACGCAGCGGGCTTGAGCACACCCCGAACGGCGGGAAGAGCATGCGTCCTTGTCAAGAGCGCAAGCCCCACAGGCTCATCCATTTTTGCATTGCGCTCATGCCGGACTCGTTCGCTTGAACAGCCGCCATGCCGTCTTCAACCTGGCGTTGGGCGGCCTCGACCATGTCGCGCGCTGCTTCGACGCCGCGCATCTGAACGTCGATCATGCGCTTCTGCATTTCCAGGCCTACGGCAAAAAGCTCGAACATCAGGCGGTCTCCTTGCTCTTGGCCGAAATGGCGGCAGCCAGGCCAGCGGCCCATTTGGTGATGTCGCCCGCCCCCAGGCAAACGATCATGTCATCGGGCTGAAGATCGGCGGCGATCTGGGCGGCGAGATCGGCGGCATCGGCGACGGTCGCGGCATGGCGGTGGCCGCGCCGCTTCAAGCCAGCGACCAGCGCGGCGCTATCCACGCCGTCTATCGGCTGTTCGCCCGCCGTGTAGACAGGGGCGGCATAGACGATATCGGCGTCATTGAACGCCTGCTGGAATTCATCCATCAGGTCGCGCAGGCGCGTGAAACGGTGCGGCTGGACTATGGCGACGACGCGTCCGAGCGCCCCTTCGCGCGCGGCGGCGAGCACGGCCCTGATCTCGACCGGATGGTGACCATAATCGTCGATGACGGTTGCGACGCCGCCCTCAAGTTGAACCTCACCCACCTTCGTGAAGCGGCGTTTCACGCCGCCGAATTTTTCAAATCCCGTACAGATGACATCATGGGTGATGCCCAGTTGCAAGGCAACGCCGATGGCGGCCAGGCTGTTCGACACATTATGCCGGCCCGGCATCGGCAGCAGGATATCGCTGATCTTCTCGACATGGCCGTCGCGATCGCGGATCAGCACGTCGAAGAGATTCCCGCCCGGCACCGGCCGGACATTTTCGCCCCTAATGTCGGCCTGCGCCGAAAAACCGTAGGTGACAATGCGGCGGTCCTGCACGCGCGGCAGGATCGCCTGCACTTCGGGATGATCGAGGCACAGCAGCGCCGCGCCATAGAAGGGCACATTGCCGACAAATTCGACAAAGGCGTCCTTCACCCTGTCGAAACTGCCATAATGGTCGAGATGTTCAGGATCGATATTGGTGACGACCGCGATGGTGCCGTCGAGCCGCAGGAAGCTGCCGTCGCTTTCGTCCGCTTCCACCACCATCCAGTCGCTGTTGCCCAGACGTGCGTTGGAGCCATAGCTGTTGATGATGCCGCCGTTGATGACGGTCGGATCGACCCCGCCCGCATCGAGGAGCGCTGCGATCATCGACGTGGTCGTGGTCTTGCCATGCGTACCGGCTACCGCGACTGTTGACTTCAACCGCATCAATTCGGCCAGCATCTCCGCGCGGCGGATCACAGGCACGCGGGTTTCCAGCGCCAGTTCCACTTCGGGATTGCCGCGCTTGATCGCGGTCGAGGTCACGACCACGGCGGCATCGCCCAGATTTTCGGCCTTGTGACCGATCATCACCTTGATGCCCTTGGCCCGCAGCCCTTCCACGACATAGCCTTCGGCCACGTCCGAGCCCTGCACGCTATAGCCCAGATTATGCATGACTTCGGCAATACCGGACATGCCGATGCCGCCGATGCCGATGAAATGGATCGTGCCGATGTCGGTGCCGACACCCTTCATGCGGGAACTCCCTGGAGATTAAGCGTTGTGGGCGTCGGACCGACCTTGACCGGATCATTCATGATCGGCGCACGGCCGATGCTTTCCAGCAGGTCTGCCATATCGCGAGCGGCATCCGGGCGACCGCAGTTCCAGGCACGCTTGGCCGCATTCTGGAGCGCGCCTGGCTCCATCGCCATCTTCTGCATCTGCTTGGCCAGTTCAACCGCGGTGAAGCGGCTTTGCGGGATCGTGCGCGCGCCACCGGACTGCGTCATTTCACGAGCATTGGCGGTCTGATGATCGTCCATCGCGCTGGGCAGCGGGACAAGGATGGCGGGGCGGCCAGCGCACGTCAGTTCCGCCAGCGTCGATGCGCCGGCTCGCGCGATCACCAGATGCGACCAGCCCAGCTTTTCGGGCACGTCGTTGAAATAGGTGGCAAGGTCAGCAGGGATTTCCATCTCCGCATAGGTTTTGCGCACGCGATCAATATCCTCGGCGCGGCATTGCTGCGTCACTTGCAGGCGACGGCGAAGCGCGACGGGCAGCATCGACAGGCCTTCCGGCACCACATTAGACAGAATGGATGCGCCCTGGCTGCCGCCGATGACGAGCAGGCGGAACACGCTTTCGTCGGTGAGCGCGGGGAATTCCTCCTCGCGCAACTGCTTCACTTCCTCACGCACGGGATTGCCGATCAGGTGCACCTTGCCGGCGTGGCGGGATTTCAGGCGCTCGACATCGGGATAGGCGGTGACGATTGCATCGACCCGGCCGGCGAGCAGGCGATTGACCCGGCCCAGCACGGCATTTTGTTCGTGAATGGCGGTCGGAATGCCGTCCGCCAAGGCTCCCAGCAGCGCCGGCATAGCGGGATAGCCGCCGAAGCCGACCACGGCGGTCGGGCGAAAGGTTTCGTTGAGGCGGCGAGCCATGGCGCGCCCGGCGAGGATCGCCTTGACCGCACCCGGCCAGCTTGCCGGGTTCCTGGTCATGCGGCCCGCCGGCATGACATGGACCTGCGCGCTTTCGAAAATACCGGGAATCTTGGCGCCACGCTCATCGGTGACGAGCGCGACATGATGGCCGCGCGCCATCAGTTCCTGCGCCACCGCATGGGCGGGAATCATATGACCCCCCGTCCCGCCGGCGGCGAGGACGAAGTGACGGGAAATGCTCATCGACCACTCCATTTGACCACCGTATGCCGGCCCATGAAGGGATTGCGCCGCGTGAAGGCGAGCAGCAGGCCGACCCCGGTGCAAAGCGCCAGCATAGAGGAGCCGCCATAGCTGATAAAGGGGAGCGTCATGCCCTTGGACGGAAATATCTGCGCATTGACGCCCATGTTGATGATCGCCTGAAGCCCGAACTGGGTTGTGAGGCCGGCGGCCGCCAAAATGGTGAAGACATCTTCTTCATCAAGGAGGCGCAACAGCACGCGCACGATGATCGCGAGGTAGACGCACGCAATGGCGATACAGGCGAGCAGGCCGAATTCTTCGCCGATTACGGAAAAAATATAGTCGGTATGGGCTTCGGGCAGGCGGAACTTGTTGAGGCCCCCGCCCGGCCCCACGCCGGTAAAGCCGCCATGGGTGATGGTGCGGAAGGCCAGATCGGTCTGGTCCGGGCCGGTATCCATTTGGACGCCGATGCCCAGGAAATCGTTGATACGTTGGCGGCCATTTTCATAGAACATATAGACGGCCACCAATCCCGCGAGGCCCGCGCCGCCCAGCATCGCGATCCAGCGCATCTCCAGGCCAGAAAGCAACAGCAGCGCGCCCCAGCAGGCCATGAAGATCACCGTCTGTCCAAAGTCGGGCTGGCGCATCAGCACCGCCGAAATCAGCAGGGTCAGGGCGCCGGTCAGCTGGATGACATGGAGGTTCTGCTCTTTCGTGCGCAGCGACAGCAGCCAGGCGAGCGTGACGACATAAGCGGGCTTCAGGAATTCCGAAGGCTGGAACCGGAAACCGGGCAGGTCTATCCAACGCCGCGCGCCGTTCACGGTGGAACCCAATATGGGCACGAACAGCAGCATCAAGAAGAAGAAAGCGCACAGGAAGATGGCCAGCCGCCGCGCCTGCAGCCGGGGCAGCATGGAGATGATCAGCATGATCGGCAGGCCGATCATCACCCACATCAGCTGGCGATAGAAATAGATGAGTGGATTGACGGCGATGTCTGCGGTCGATCGGTCGATCGCCGCCACAGGGGACGCGGCGGCGACCGCCACCAGCCCGATCGCCATCAGCGCGACGATCAGCGACAGGAGAACGCGGTCGATTTCCCAGAACCAGATGGCGAGCGCGGTGCGCTCGCGCGGAACCGTGCGGGTGCGGAAACCCTTCACCAGTTCACCGGCCTTCGACATCCCTGTTCCCCTCTTGCTCATCGCCCCTGGGTCTTTCCCTATTCCAGCGCCGCGACCGCTGCGGCAAAGGCATCGCCACGTGCCTCGAAATCGCGAAACTGGTCGAAACTGGCGCAGGCCGGCGACAACAGTACGACGTCGCCCGGCTGCGCGATGCGCGCCGCGCGGCGGACGGCGGCGCTTAGCATTTCGCTGTCGTCCACCGCCATATGCGGGCGCAGCAGATCGGCGAACATATGCCCCGCTTCGCCGATGGTGTAGGCGTGGGCGACATTGCCGAAATGCGGGGCGCATTCGTCGAGATTGTCGGACTTGGCGACCCCGCCCAATATCCAGTGGATGCGGGGCTTGCCGTCTCTGGCGGGCCAGGCGGCGAGCGCGGGCGCGGTGGAAGCCGCGTTGGTCGCCTTGCTGTCGTTGACGTAGAGGACGCCATTACGGGTGCCGACCGCCTGCATCCGGTGGGGGAGCGACGCGTAGCTGGCGAGGGCGTTAGCGATGGTCGCCTCGTCGATGCCGAGCGCCTGCCCGACCATGATGGCTGCGGCTGCGTTCTGGGCGTTATGCGGCCCCTGCAAAGAAGGCCATCGTTCCTGTTGTTCAGGCGTGATCGTCAGCCGATTGAACTGCTGAACATTTTCCCACCGGCCATGATCGTGATGAAGTTTGTAAACGACTTCATCAGCTTCGCGATCATCCTCGCCAATGACAGCGATATTGCTGAAGGATTGCATGAGGAAGAGACGCATCTTCGACGCCACATAGCCCTCGAACCCGTCATAACGGTCCAGATGATCGGGCGTGATGTTGAGCAGCACCGCGACGTCGCAATCGAGACTGTGAGTCAGGTCGATCTGATAGCTGGACAGTTCCAGCACATAGACGCCAGCGCCTTTGAGGTTCGGCTCAAGAGGCGGCTGGGAGAGAATCGGGAGGCCGATATTGCCGCCCATCACCGTGGGATAGCCCGCCTGTTCGATGATATGATGGATCAGCGCCGTGGTGGTGGACTTGCCATTGGTGCCGGTGATGCCGACGACCTTGTGCGGCGGGAGCGTCGGACGGGCGAGCGCGAACAGTTCGATGTCACCGATGATCGGTACGCCAGCCAGCTTCGCGCGCATGGCAATGGGGTGACGGTTCAGTGGCACGCCCGGCGACACGACGATACCGTCGAAGCCGGCAAGGTCGATCTCCATGGGATCGCCAAGCTCCGCCTTGCCAGCGACTTGGCTACGCGCTTCCTCCCGGCTGTCCCATGCGACGACCCGCGCGCCGCTTGCCACCAGCGTTTCGACCGTGGCGAGACCTGAACGGGCGAGGCCAAGGACCGCGTAGGTTTTCCCTGCAAAGGCGCTGGATACGATCATGCGCTTACCGCAGCTTCAGCGTGGCGAGGCCGGCGAGCGCCAGCACGAAGGCGATGATCCAGAAGCGGATCACCACGGTCGGCTCTGCCCAGCCCAGTTGCTCGAAATGATGGTGGATCGGCGCCATGCGGAAAATGCGCTTTCCGGTGCGCTTGTAGAAGAAGACCTGGATGATGACGCTAAGCGCTTCCACGACGAACAACCCGCCGATGATGCCGAGCACGATTTCATGATGTGCGGTGACAGCGATCACGCCGATCGTGCCGCCCAGCGCCAGGCTGCCGGTGTCGCCCATGAAGACGGCGGCCGGCGGCGCGTTGAACCAGAGGAAGGCGAGGCCCGCGCCGATGATCGCGCCGCACAATATGGTAAGGTTGCCCGCACCCGGAACATGGGGGATGCCCAGATATTCGGCAAAGTCCGCCCGGCCGACCAGATAGACGATCAACAGGAAGGCCAGGCAGGCGATGATGACCGGCATCGTCGCCAGGCCATCCAGGCCATCGGTCAGGTTCACCGCATTGCCGAACGCCACAATGACGAAGGCGGCAAAGCAGAAATAGAAAGGACCAAGCTCGATCGCAGGACCGTTGTAAAAGGGCACATAGAGCGCGGTATTGCCGTGCTGGTTGACGATCATCCAGGCCGCGACGCCCGCGATCAGAAATTCGAAGATCAGGCGCATCTTGCCCGACAGCCCCTTGTGGCTGGCCTTCGTCACCTTGTCATAATCGTCCAGAAAGCCGATCGCGCCAAAACCCAGCGTCACGAACAGGCAGGCCCAGACATAGATGGACGACAGATCCATCCACAGCAGCACAGACGCCACCATGGAGGTCAGGATCATGAGGCCGCCCATGGTCGGCGTCCCCCGCTTGGCGAGGTGCGTCTGCGGCCCGTCGTCGCGGATCGGCTGCCCCTTGCCCTGGCGGACGCGCAGCCAGCCGATGAATTTGGGGCCGATCACCAGTCCGATGACAAGCGCGGTCGCAATCGCCGCGCCCGCACGGAAGGAGAGATAGCGGATGAGGTTGAACACGCCCGCGAAATCTAGGGTCTGGGCCAGCCAGTACAGCATCAGTTCGTTTCTCCGTCGCGGGCGGCCTGACCCAGGGCGGCGACCAGGCGCGACAGCCCGATGCCATTAGACCCTTTGACCAATATCGCGTCGCCCGCGCGCATTTCTTTTTCGATGAGGGGGATGGCGCTCGTGGCGTCGGGCACATGCGCATAGGCCATTGTGCCTTCGAGTGCGTCGGCCAGCGGCGCCATTTCAGCGCCAACCAGCACCGCGAAATCGATTGCGCCATCGGCCAGAGGCTTGGCCAGCCCGGCATGAAGATCAGCGCTCGCGCTGCCCAGTTCGCGCATGCCACCCAGCACCGCGATCCGGCGGTCGGCATGTTCGCGGCCAAGCTGCTTCAACGTCGCGGCCATGGAAAGCGGATTGGCGTTATAGCTTTCGTCGATCAGCAAGGCTTCGCCACCCGCGACCGGCAGGATGCGACGTTCCCCCCGGCCCGGCAGACCCGGCATTTCGGCAAGCGCGAGGCCGGCCGCCGCCAGATCGCCGCCGACCGCCTCGACCGCCGCCAGCACAGCAAGCGCATTAGACACCCAATGATCACCCGGCGCAGCGACAGTGAAGCAAAGCTCCGCGTCGGGCAGGCGCGCCGTCACCAGCGTGCCGCCATTGGGCGCAGGCACGGTCTCAAGGGCATGCACATCGGCCTGCGGGCTCATGCCAAAGGTCAGGATCCGCGCCGCGTGGCGCTCCGCCTTGTTATAGAGCGTCGCGACATGCGGGCTGTCATAGGGAATGATCGCGGCGCCGCCCGGCTCCAGCCCTTCGAAGATTTCTGCCTTGGCCTCCGCGATCTTCGCCTCGGTGCCGAAAAACTCGATATGCGCTGGCGCGATCGCCGTGACGATCGCGGCATGGGGGCGCACCTGGTGCGTCAGGGCGGACAATTCGCCTGCGTGGTTCATGCCCATTTCGAAAATGCCATAGGCGCTGTCGCGTGGCATGCGCGCCAGGCTGAGCGGCACGCCGACATGGTTGTTGTAGCTTTTGACCGACCGATGCGCCTGCCCCGGCGCGGCGCGATCCAGCGCCAGATACAGCGCCTCCTTCGTGCCGGTCTTGCCGACCGATCCGGTGACGCCGATGACCTTGCCGCCCATGCGCCGGCGCGACGCGATGCCCAGCGCCTGGAGCGCGGTCGCGCTGTCGGCCACGCGAATATGGGGATGATCGACGGCGTCGCTGACGATCGCGCCGGCCGCTCCCTGTGCGAACGCCTGATCGACGAAGCGATGGCCGTCGGTCGCCTCCCCCTTCATCGCGACGAACAGGTCGCCCTGCGTTACCTCGCGGCTGTCGAATGCGACACCAGAAACGGCGAACGGCGCCGACGCGGCGCCGCCTGTGGCTTCAGCAATTTCAGCAGAGGTCCAAAGGTCGTTCACCCCGCACACTCCCGCGCGACGGTGACGTCATCGAACGGCAGGACGCGGTCGCCGATAATCTGGCCCTGCTCGTGGCCCTTGCCGGCTAGCAGGACGATGTCGTCCGCGCCCGCCTGCGCGATGGCGGCGGCGATGGCGTCACGTCGGCCGCCAATTTCCTGCGCTTGCGGTGCGCCCGCTAGCACGGCGGCGCGAATGGCGCTGGGTTCTTCGGACCGGGGATTGTCGTCGGTCACGATCACATGATCGGACAGGTCCGCCGCGACCTTGCCCATTTGCGGCCGCTTGCCCGCATCGCGATCACCGCCCGCGCCGAACAGGGTGATGAGCCGGCCTTTTGTATGCGGACGCAGCGCTTCGATCGCGGCGCGCAGGCCATCGGGCGTGTGCGCATAGTCGACATAGACAGGGGCGCCCGTCTGGCTGATGACGGCGCGTTCCAGCCGGCCGCGCACGGGCTGCACCCGGCCAAGCAGTTCCATAACCCGGGCGGCATCGCCGCCCGTCGCGATGACGAGACCCGCGGCGGTCAGGGCATTGGCGGCCTGATAAGCGCCAATCAGCGGAAGATTCACCTTGTAGCGTGTTCCCTCCGCCTCGATCTCCAGTGTCTGGCCCAACTGGGTCGGAGTGCGGTTGGCAAGCTGCAAAGCCCGCCCCTGCACCCCGACGCTCAGCACACGAAGCCCCCGCTTCGTAGCCCGCGCGATCGCCTTTTCCGACCAGCTGTCGTCCGCCCAGATGACAGCACTACCGTCCGGCGCGACGACTTCGTCGAACAGCCGCATCTTGGCGTCGAAATAGCTGTCCATGTCGCCATGATAATCGAGATGGTCGCGCGACAGATTGGTGAAGGCGCCGGCCACAACCGGCAGGCCCTCGGTGCGATACTGGTCGAGACCATGGCTCGACGCCTCGAACGCGGCATGGGTAATGCCTTCGCGGCGTAGGCCTGCCATATTGGCGAGGAAGGTGACGATATCGGGCGTGGTGAGGCCGGTCGACACCTGATCGACCGAGGTGGTGACGCCCAACGTCCCGATCGAGGCTGCATTATGGCCGAGCATGCGCCAGATCTGGCGCGCAAGTTCGACCGTGCTGGTCTTTCCGTTGGTGCCGGTGACGGCGACCGTCACATCAGGGAACGGCGCAAAGAAACGCGCGGCAAGCTGCGCGAAAAGCTGGCGCGGATTGACGGCGGCGATGTGGATCGCTCCATCCACTTGGGCTTCAGGACGGGCAACGATAGCAATGGCACCAGCCCGCACCGCTTCGGGAATATAGTCTTCGCCGTTGACACGCAGACCCTGAAAGGCGCCGAAAACGGTGCCCGGCGCGACCTTGCGATTGTCGATGGCAAAACCCGTGACGGACGTGTCGAGGCCGCCAGCGGCGCTTACCGCTTTGGCGACCTCGGCATCCAGCTCCTCGATTAGCGACCCGAGGCGCATTATTCTCTCTCCTTCTCGCCGTGCAGCAGCGGCATCAGATCGGAAATATCGACGTCGCGCCGCTCGTCCGGCATGATTCCCAGCATTGGCCCCGTTCGCTCAATCACCCGCTTTACCACGGGCGCGGCGGTCCAGGCGGCGGTGCGCAGGCCGAACTGGCCCGTCGCCTCATCCATGATGGCGACGACGACATAACGGGGATTGTCCATCGGGAAAGCAGAAGCGAAAGTCGTCACCAGCGAAGTCTTGTTATAGCGGCCTTCCTGGGGCTTTTCGGCCGAACCCGTCTTGCCGCCCACCCGGAATCCCTTGGCGTCGGCGCTTCGCCCCGTACCTGCTGACACGATCATCCGCAACAGTTGCCGCATCCGGGCGCTGGTTGCGGCGGAAAAGACGCGGCGGCCCTGCGGCACGTCCTGCGGGCGCAGCTTGCGCACGGTGGCGGGGCGCCACATGCCGCCATTGACCAGCGCTGCATAGGCGGTGGCGAGATGGAGCGGCGTCACGGCGATACCGTGGCCGTAGGACACCGTCATGCTCGTGATGCGGCCCCAGCTGGAAGGCCAGAGCCCACCTGCGCGTTCGTTGAATTCGATCGGCGCGCGCTGATCGAAGTCGAGGCTGCGGAACAGTTTCTGAAGTGGCTCCGCACCCATCTCATCCGCGATCCGCGCGGTGCCGATGTTCGAGCTGTGCACCAGGATTTCAGGTACGTTGATCCAGCGGCCAAGGGAATGGTCATCCTTGATCCGGAACCCGGCAACGGCGAGCGGCGCGGTCGCGTCATAGCGCTTGCTCATCGACGTAACGACGCCTGCGTCCATAGCGGCGGCGATGGAGAGCGGCTTGAATGCAGAACCCAGTTCGTAGCGCGCCTGCACCATATGGTTGCAGAGCGGCGATTCCGAGCAGCGCTTGCCGGCATAATTCTGAAGCTTGTTGGGATCGAAGACCGGGATCGACGCCATCGCGATGACTTCGCCGGTATTGACGTCCAGGATGATTCCCCCCGCTCCCTTGGCGCGGGTCTGCACCAATTGGGTGTAAAGCTCGCTTTCAAGCGCGCCCTGAACCCGGCTGTCGATGGAAAGGGCAAAGGGCTTGCCCCGCAGCGCAGGGTCGATCAACCGGTCGTTGAAGGCAGCCTCCGCACCCATGCCGCCCACACCTTTGCTGTTGGGGGCAAAACCCAGGACGTGGGCAGCCAGCGTGCGCTGCGGATAAAGACGTTCCTTCTCGCGCGGAAATTCGATCCCGATCTCGCCCAGCGCGTTGACCGCCGCCACCTGCTCGGGAAGAGCACGGCGACGCAGATAGGCCCAGCCCTTGCCGGTCAGCTTCTTGTAAAAGGTCGCCTCGGCTTCGTCGGGAAAGATTTCGTGTAATTTGCGGGCGAGTTCGGCGGGTTCGCCGATCAGCTTCGATGGGCGAACCGATACGGAATAGGCGTCCATAGTGCGCGCCAGCGGCACGCCATTGCGATCGACGATATCGGCGCGCGCGGGAACGAAGGGTCCCAGCGGATCATCGCCGCCCGTCCCATGCGCAAAAACGCCGACCCAAAAGAGCCGGCCGATCAGAATCGCTGTGATGGCAAGAAACAGGATGAGCAGGAGCATCAACCGGTTGTGCGCCATGGCGGTGAGGTTGACCCTCTGCCGCCCGGCGCGCGGGCCACCGGGCTGGACGATGATCGTGGCCATCAGCGCGCGCCCTTGCGTTTTTCGCGGTCAGCCCGCGCGGTCAGATCGCCCAATGTGCTGTCGTCCAGCAACTTCGCGTCCAGCATCGCCATCCGCTCCGCCTTGCGCGCGATCGGATTGGGCTTTGACACATCAGCGTCCGCCCTGGCCTGAACGACTGGTGGCTTGGGCGCAGGCTTGGGCAGCTTGTCGACATTATCGGCGGCGTGGGCTTCGCGAATGATCGCAATGTCGCTGCGAATCTGGGTCGCCGCCGGACTTTCCGGCGCCTTTTGCGGCGCGGAGGGAAGATCGGCGGGCGTTTCGACCATCGCCACCATCACGGGCGGGGCGACATAGTCCGGCCCGTTGGGCTGCACGCCGTCCAGCTGCGCCAGCGCCCGCTCGCCCTCCAGATATTGCTGCGCGGTCGGCGTCGCGTAGAGGAAGTCATGCTGGTTCCAGCTTTCCAGCTGACGCATGGAGGCGCGCGCGCTGAATTCCGTTTCCAGATAGCGAATATCGGCCTTCGTCGCGGCGATCTGCGATCGCACGCGCATCAACTCGTTCCGCTCGGTCGCGACCTTGAGAGAAACCATATAGGCGCCCAGCGCGCCCAGCGCGACGAGGATCACCCAGATCAAGCTCTGCAATCTCTTGACGGCGATCATGCGCGGCTACTCCGGGGCAACGAGGGGGCAAGCGAAAGCCGCGATGGTGCTGCGGTGCGAACCGCGCTGCGCAGGGTGGCAGAGCGGGCGCGCGGGTTGCGCGCCAGTTCTGCGTCGCCGGCGCGCACTGCCTTGGCGGGCCTGGCGAAGGTAGGCTGCGGCCCGGCCGTGCGTTCAGGCAGATGCCGCGAGCCCCCGCCCTCACCGCCGCTGCGATTGCGCAGGAACTGCTTGACGATGCGGTCCTCAAGACTGTGGAAGGTCACGATGGCAAGGCGCCCGCCCTCTTCCAGCAGCGCTTCGGCCGCCTCGAGCCCGCGCTCCAACTCTTCAAGTTCGCGATTCACATGGATGCGGATCGCCTGGAACGTGCGGGTGGCCGGGTCCTTTTTGTCATGCGGCTTGTATCCCAGCGCCTTGCGAACGACCGCCGCCAGTTGCGCGGTGCGCTCCAGCGGACGTGCATCCACGATAGCGCGTGCAACGCGCCGCGACCGAGGTTCTTCGCCATAACGATAGATGACGTCCGCGATATCCTCCTCCGGGGCGGAGTTGAGGAAATCGGCAGCGCTCATGCCGCCCTGGCTCATCGTCATGTCCAGCGGGCCATCGGACTGAAACGAAAAACCGCGCTCGGGCCGATCGAGCTGCATGGAGGATACGCCAATGTCGAGTGTGACGCCCGCCACTCGATCGACATCGCGCTCCGCGAGGAGTTGCGCCATCCGTGAAAACTCGCCGGGGATAAGCGAGATGCCGTTCGCTTCGGCCACGGCCTCTCCTTCGCGGATCGCGTCGGGATCGCGATCGAAGGCGAAGACGCGCGCGCCGGCCTGGGCCATGGCGCTGCTATAGCCACCCGCGCCGAATGTGCCGTCGACATGAGTTTCACCCGGCGCAATCGCCAAGGCGTCCAACACCTCGTCGAGCAGCACGGGGATATGAGGCGCGGCGCTCACTTGCCGCCTCCGGCTGCGCGCTGGTCCAGCCAGCGACGGACCTTGTTGCGGATCAGCGCCGGACGATCGGGGCTTTCGACAAGGGCTTCAGGCTTCCAGATCTGGAAATAGCGACCCACGCCGTAGAAAAACACCGCGTCCGTGATGCCGGCCTCTTCCTTGATATCGGGGTGCAGGAAGAATCGGCCGCCATCGTCGAAATTCACGTCCTCGATCGTGCCGAGTCGGTTTTCGCGCTCCAAATCGGCATTGAAATCGCGGCCAGCCTCATAGGCCTGACGCTCCAGCTTCTCGACCTCATCGAACAGGAACTGCTTGTGGGACAGGCCAAAGCCGGTTGCACAGCCATTGTCGAAATGAACGGACAGGCACAGACGATTCTGGCCGCCGCTGGCCTGGGCCACCAGCTTGCGCATCTCCAGGGGCAGCACGAAACGGCCTTTGCCGTCCGCAACGCTGAACGCGTTGCCCGAATAGAGAATGACGTCCGACACCCTGAAAATGGCCCCTTTTCACCGGGACGCAGGCCGCCCTTTGCCGGAATCGCGAACCGACAATCCGACACATAGGACTGCACAAAGCCTGACGAACCCCAATGCTGGTTTTCCTACCAAGCATAGAGCCGACTGAAAAGGGAAAAGTCGGGAGGTGATGGGAAAAGCTGGTCAAAAGTGGGTCAGACTGATTTTCCTCGCGTTCCTTTGCTGGTTTTCACCTTTTGTTCTTCATCTCTATCCGTAAATCGAGCCCAGAGCAATGCGCCACCCAACATCGCCCAGCCCGTCCCAACCAGAATCGCCCATCGCAGCGCGAGCATCACATCTGCAGGCGTGCGCATCCATGACCGCGGCGCCGGAGCGGCAGCGCCGAGCCAAAGGAGCAAGGCTGCTGGCGTATCGGCGATCCATGACCGCGGATTGAGCGGTTGCGCCGGGTCGGCAAGCCAGAGCCGATCGTCGATCAGGTCGGCATCTCCTATCAATAACAAGGTCCCGCGCCCAATCGTCCGCGCCGTCATCGTCCGGCCATGCGGCAGCCATGCGCCCGAGAGCGTAAGAAGCCGGTCATCGGCCAGGAATTGGCGAACTTCCCGCGATTCAAACCGGTCTGGCGCAACGCCCCAATGGGTCAGCAAGGGCTGAAGCAAGCTTGAAGTTGGTGCCCGGCGGCGATCCCCCAGCGCCAGGTCGGACGGCCAGCGAAGCAGGGGATCGGCAAGAACCAGAGCCGTGCCGCCGGCCCGCACCCATGTATCGATGGCGACAAGCTGCTCAGGCGCAAGCGCGCGCGGCTGCGCGATCAAAAGACGCCGTGCGCCCGTCCCGGGCAAGTCGCGCGGGTCATCGAGCGGCAGAACCGTAAAGCGCGTACGAAGGACGGTGATGATGGGCGCATCGCGCAGGCCTGTCCCAGCCGGACCCATTTCGTCCCAGAACAGCGGCAACCCTGTAAGCACGGCAAGCTTTGGACGGGTATCGGCAGCGGCCAGGGATGGTGGGGGACCGAAATAGAGAATCGCCCCCGCAGCAACGATCATCCCCATGGCCGCCATGCGCCCTCGCAATATGGGCGGGTGGCGCAACCAGGCGGCAGCGACGAGGGTCAATAGCGCCGTGACCGTCAGACCCAAGGTCGGAAACAGCCGCAGCTGTCCTGAGGCCACCGCACAAAAGATGAGCACAGGCGCGACGACGCCAAGCGCGATCCAGATCAGCATTACGATAGTGCGATTCGCCAGCAGAAAGCCGATCAGCGCCATCAATCCGGCGACAGCAATGCTCCAGTCCCACGGATCGGCTTGCCCGGTCTGCCACGCGCGCCACAATCCTGCCAACAGGACGGCCATAGCAGGCAGCCATAGCCCAAGAAACGCCTTCGCCCTCGCCATGGCACGGCCTGCGCTGCCGCCGGGCATGGGATCAGTTGGGCTGACCGTCGGAGTCCGAATTGAGCGGCTGCGCAGGATCCTGATCCATTGGCTTTTTCAGATTGGGATCGGGCTGGAGGTCCGGAACGATCGGAGCCTGCTCCGCAGCAGGCTGGACCCCCAGTTCGGCAAGCGGCTCCTTGGGCGCGACAGCGTTGGTTTCCAGCGTTGGCACGGTGGGCGGCGCCAGGGCAGCATCGTCGACCCGCGCCTTTTCGATGACGATGTTGGCCAGTCCGACAAGCAGCACGACACCTGCCAGGCCGGTCAGTCCGATCTGGACACGCTGCAACCCTTCCTGGCGGCGGGGCGTATCGGCCATGTTCGCGCTCTTGTTCCCGTCATCGCCGCGACCCGTGTCGGCGATCATGCAGTGTGCGCGAGCCAGGGGAAGACCGTCAAGCCCTTCGATTCCAGCCACTGGCGGTTATAAAGCGTCGACAGATAGCGGAAGCCGGTGTCGCACAATATGGTGACGACGCGCTTTCCCGGCCCCAATTCCCTTGCCAGGGCCACAGCGCCGGCCACGTTAATGCCGGATGACAAGCCCAGACACAGGCCTTCCTCGCTGAGCAAGCGTCGGACCCAATAGAGCCCGTCCTCATCCGAGATGCGAAATTGCGTGTCGATCGGCGCACCATCCAGATTGGCGGTGATGCGCCCTTGTCCGATGCCTTCGGCGACCGACGACCCTTCCGCCTTTAGCTCACCATGGGCATAATAATTATATAGTGCCGCACCATGGGGGTCGCTGAGCGCGATGGTGATAGTCTCATCCCGCGCCTTCAACCCGAGGCCAACGCCAGCAATCGTGCCGCCGGTCCCCGCCGCGCAAGTGAAGCCGTCGACCCGGCCGTCCATCTGCGCCCAGATTTCTTCGGCCGTTCCAACGATATGCGCCTTGCGATTGGCGATATTATCGAACTGGTTTGCCCATATCGCATTGTTGGTCTCTTCCGCGATCCGGCGCGAGGTGTGGACGAAATGGCCAGGGTTCGAATAGGGCGCGGCCGGCACCGTCACCAGGTCCGCGCCCAATGCGCGCAGCGTGTCCATCTTCTCCCGGCTCTGCGTTTCAGGCATGACGATGATCGTTTTGTAGCCTTTCGCATTCGCCACGAGCGCAAGGCCGATGCCGGTGTTGCCCGCCGTCCCCTCGACGATCGTGCCGCCGGGTTTCAGCAGCCCTTTTTCCTCGGCATCATTGACGATGAACAGCGCCGCCCGGTCCTTGACCGAGGCGCCCGGATTGGCAAATTCGCATTTGGCGAAAATATCGCAGCCCGTTTCTTCAGAAGGGCCGGCAAGGCGCACGAGCGGCGTGTTGCCGATCAGCGCGAGACTGTTGGGGGAAAGCAGCATGGCGCCACGCATAGCGGAGCCTGCGCGACTTTGCCAAGCAAGCGAATGATGCGCGCGACAAAGGTCGGGTTTTGCCGCGCTGTTAACGTCTCCATCGCGCCCCGTCTCATTCCGGCACGCGCCAAAATGGTGGAAGCCAAGCGCGGCGATTTCGCGTATGGGCGCGTCGTCGCGGCATCAGACGCGCGTTGAGGAATGAACAACATGCGGGCAGTGGGCAGAAAAGCGAAGGGCGGCATGGCCCTACTGGCGGCGCTATGCGCGCTGGTTGCTCCGCACCTGATCACGGCCGCTCCGCTCGACCTATTGGAGGGCAGCGCTGCGCCCGTCGATCCGGCCGAACAGCCTAGCGACAATTTCCCCGGCTCCGCCTTTTTCTACGCCGAGGGCGCGTTCGATCCGGTACCCGGGGTCGAGATCGTGCAAAGCAAGCACGTGCTGGGCCTCGATGCGGTCAAGGCGGCCCCGGCCGCCGTCTTTCGCGGTCTTACGGCTGTGGACGGATATCGGGCAGCCAATTGCCTCACCAACGCGATTTATTATGAGGCGGGCAACGAACCCGAGGAAGGCCAGCGTGCCGTAGCGCAGGTGGTATTGAACCGCGTGCGCAGCCGTTTGTGGCCCGACAGCGTGTGCGGCGTCGTCTATCAAGGGTCCGAGCGCGTCGACGCCAAGTGCCAGTTCACCTTCAGTTGCGATGGGTCCATGATGCGGGCGCCGGTCGCGATTGCCTGGGCCCGCGCGCGCCGCATCGCGCAGGAGGCGCTCGCCGGCGCGGTTTACGCGCCTGTGGGCCTTGCCACCCATTATCATACGCTGGCGGTGCGACCGGATTGGTCGGCATCCTTGCAGGCGGTCGCGGTCGTGGGCGCGCATATTTTCTATCGCAATCCCGGATTCAACGGCACGGTCGCAGCCTTCAATGTCCCTTATACCGGTCGCGAACTGATATCTGGCCCGGCGCGCACGAGTTGGCCTGCAAAGCCGGTCACGGATGCCGAGATGCAGGGGATATCTGTGCCCCTGGCAACAGGCGCCGTCGCGCCTACCGACACGCCGTCCTGGCCGCCGCACGCGGCGCAGAGCGCCACGTCAGCCAACGATGGGTTGCCGCAATCGACCGTCAGGCCTGAATATCGCAACAGCGGCCGCCCGCTTATCTGATCTTTTTTAAGGTTAAGGCTCAAGCCACCATTCAGCCGCTTGAATTGTCGCGGAAATAAAATTTGCCTGCCGCGATAATGCGCGGGAACCGAATGGCATTTTTGATGGTTCTGTATTCCGGATAGCAAATCTTTTGCCCCCCGCTCTTGCTATCCACAAAATATGAGCCCGGAACGTTTCTCCCCCCGACGCGTTCCGGGCTCTACTTTTCTGAGCCGTCGTTCCGCCTGAAATCTTTATTGTTTGGCCCCCGGAACGGATTTTCGGACTGCGGGTTTTTCCCATCGTCGCCGCCCTGAACGATCAGGCGGCAACCGTTTTTTGAGGAGATTTTTCGATGGCGAAGAAAATCATTACCGCCTTGCTGCTCACCGGTTCGCTGATAGTCGCTGCGTGCAACACCGTCGAAGGCGCAGGCCGCGACGTGCAGAGCGCCGGTAAGGCCGTGGAAGATGCCGCTGATTAAAGTCTTCGCAACCTGATTGCCCCCTCCCTAGCATGGGCTCGCCGGGCAGACGGCGGGCCCCCTTTTTTTCGGGGCATGCGCAAACACAAAAAACCCGGCGCTCCCTTGGGAATGCCGGGTTTTTTTAGTTGTGAGCGATGGGTCAGCCCCGTCCCTCGGGCGGCAAAGTGATCTTCACATTCTCACCATTCTGCCCGGGAAAATTGGTGAACATCGCATCGATCAGATTGGGCACAAGATAGGTCAGCTTATTCGAAAGCGACTGTGCACTAGCTGTTCCTTCGAACAGGCGGCGATTATCGGCCGCGCGATCAATCTTGAGCTTCAGATCGCTGGTATAGACTGTGTAACTCGACACGTCGGTATAGCCGCGCGGTCCGAACAGCCATGGGTCATAGAAGCCATAGCCCCAAGGACGGCCCCAGCGGCCACGCCAGCCCCATCCACCGTAAAAGGGATCGCCAAAGCCCGTCGATCGCACCTTTTCCCGACCATTGTCGACATCATAAGCGACGCGGACGATGAGATCGGCGCTCGCGGGATCATTAGCGCGCACATAGCCGGTTTGCGCCATTCGCTGCCCGACCAGGTCGGCATAATGTGCAAATTCCAGGCCACCGGCGAGTCCGGGATCATCAGCGACAATCGTGAAACTCTGCCCAGCAGGCGCGGGCAATTGCTGGAAACGGGCGACATCGGCCTTGAACGATGTGGCGCAGCCCGACAGCGCCACCAGCGCCAGCGCGGGCGCCGCGAACAGACCGAACTTCTTGATACGGGTCATTTTTCTGCGTCCTGTGACAGGCACGAAGCCTAGGTTCATTCTTGCGCCCTGCATTAGCAAAAGGCAACTGAACATCGTTTGAACGCTTGAAGAGACCGAATGGGCGCAAACCATGTTCTCATCGCTTTGGACGGCAAGGGAGGCGTAAACCCGTCATCGCACTGGCAAATATCTGGAGCTTACGGCAAGGATGACCGATGATCCGTTTCTTCTGCATGTTCGCTTCGCTTGCCATTCCGGTGGCAGCCAGCGCCTCCGAGCCAGCACAGCCGGCAACGCCCGTGGGCAACTCCGGAACCTGGGTGACCAGCGACGATTATCCGATGGAGGCGATGCGTCAGGAAATCGAGGGGGCTACAAGTTTTCGATTGGACATCGATCGCGACGGCATACCCACGAATTGCACGACAACATCCAGCAGCGGCGCGGCCATATTGGACGAAACGGCCTGTGCGAAGGCGATGGAGCGTGCTCGCTTCAGTCCGGCCAAGGATGCCAGCGGAAGCGCCGTCAGCGGTACCTTCACAGCACGGATTAACTGGCGTTTGCCCGACGCCTCAGCTCTATTCTCATCTCCCAGCATCACGGAGACGACGTTCACAATCAATCCGGACGGAAGCCCGTCCGACTGCCGCACGATGATCGACGGAAATATAGCGCCCGACCAGTCAAGTTGCCTGCCAATAATGGGTAAGGTTTTCCGATTCAGAAGGACGCATCAGGCAATCCTATCCGGCAGAAAATGCGCATCACAACGAAATTGGAGAGGGTCGAAGAAGGCGATTGAAGGCCGCCTCTTCCTAATCTTCTCAGCGCATCAAACCCATAGCATCATAAGCCGCGCGCAAGGTTGGTTCGGCCGCCGCAGCTGCCCGCGCCGCGCCCTTGTCCAATATCGCGTCGAGCGCGGCATCGTCCGTGCGCAACTCCAGAAAGCGCTCGCGGATCGGGCGTAGCGTTTCAACCAGCACTTCGCCCAAAGCGGGCTTGAAGGCGCCAAAACCCTTGCCGGCAAAGTCGGCGCAGATAGCATCGGGCGTCCTGCCGGTCAGCGTCGCGAATATGCCGACCAGATTGTTTGCTTCCGGGCGGCCCGCGAGACCTTCGGCCGTTTCGGGCAGCGGTTCGGGATCAGTCTTTGCCTTCTTCACCTTCTGCATGATGGCATCGTCGTCGTCGGTCAGGTTGATCCGGCTCATGTCGGACGGGTCGGACTTGGACATTTTCGCGCTGCCATCGCGCAACGACATGATCCGCGCCGATTCCTTGGGGATGATCGGCGCAGGCATGGTGAAAAGGTCGACGCCGAAATCGGTGTTGAACTTGGTCGCGATGTCGCGCGCCAGTTCCAGATGCTGTTTCTGGTCCTCGCCCACCGGGACATGGGTCGCATTGTAAAGCAGGATATCGGCCGCCTGGAGCACGGGATAGACGAACAGGCCGATCGAGGCACCCTCGCGATCCTTGCCGACCTTGTCCTTGAACTGCGTCATGCGGTTCAGCCAGCCGATCCGGGCAGTGCCGTTCAGCAACCAGCACAGCTCCGCATGCGCCGGCACGCGCGCCTGGTTGAACAGGACGGACCGATCCGGATCGATGCCCGCCGCGACCAGGGCGGCGGCCATGTCGCGAACATTACGGATGCGCGCCTCGCGTCCTTCATGCACAGTGATCGAATGCATGTCGGCCAGAAAAAAGAAGCACTGGCTGTCACTGTCCATCTCATCCTGCATCCGCACCCAGTTGCGGATCGCGCCCAGATAATTGCCAAGATGCAGATTGCCGGTGGGCTGGATGCCGGAAAGGACGCGCATTGTTGATCCGTTCTTGTCTTCAGTTTGCGTTTTTACGGCGCATCAGCGCCTTGATATCGGACAGCCGATAGGCCCCTGTAACGAAGGACGCCAGCCCGTAAAGCGCCACGCCCGCGCCAACCAGCAGCGCCAGTGCGAGGTACCGTTGGAACATCGTGCCGGTCAGCCATGGGTCGAGCAGGTCCTCCCCCGCCCACAGCGCCGCGCCCATAATCAGCGCGGCCAGGGCAAGGCGCGGGATACGGCGGCGCAAGCCTGCGTCCGCGGCGAAATGCCCGCGCTTGACCAGCGTGGTGTAAAGCATGGCGACATTGACGGTCGAGGACAGCGCGGTGGCGAGCGGCGGACCGATATGGCCCAGCGTCGGGATCATCGCCAGATTGCCCGCGATGTTGATAAGGATCGACAGCATGGCATAACGCACCGGCGTCTTTGTGTCGCCGCGCGCATAATAGCCGGGCGTCAGCACCTTCACCAGCACATAGCTCGGCAGGCCGATCGAGAAGGCCGACAGCGCCCATCCGCACCGCATCGCATCTTCGGCGGTGAAGCGGCCATATTGAAACAGGCCGCGCACGATCGGTTCCGCCACGACCAGGAAGGCGACAGTGGCGGGGAGGGTCAGGAACAGAGCCAGCTCGATGCCGCGATTCTGTGTCTCCATCGCCTGCGCGTCCTGCCCGTTCGAGAGCATGCGTGAAATGGTGGGCAGCAGGATAGTGCCAAGGCCGATGCCGATCAGGCCCAAAGGCAGTTGGTTCAGCCGATCAGCATAATAGATATAGGTGATCGATCCGGAGGCGAGCAGCCAACCCGACAAGGCGGTGGAAATGAGCAGATTGATCTGCGATGCGCCCGCGCCCGCAGCCGCAGGGATGACCCGGCGCAACAATTCGCGCACGTCGCTGTCGAAGCGCGGCCGCTTGAGCCGGATCGTGACGCCAGCCCGGCGGCAGGCAAGGACTAGCCACAGCAATTGCAACGCACCGCCGATCGTCACGGAGATGGCCTGGACGCGGGCGGTTTCATATTCATCGGCACCGTGGAAGAACCATAAGCCGACGATCATCGCGACATTGAGGAGGATCGGCGCGGCCGCGTTGACCCAGAATTTGTCGAGCGAATTGAGGATGCCGCCCAGCAGGGAAGCGAGCGATATCAGCGCAAGATAGGGAATGGTGATCCGCGACAGCGCCACGGCATAGGCGAACTGATCCGCCGTCGGGTTCTGCCGCGCAAAACCGCCTGACAGCGCCCATGTGATCGGCCAGGCCGCCGCCAGCAGGATCAGGGTGAAGAGGATGAGCACCGGCAGCAGCACGGCCAGCGCGCGCTCGGCAAAATCATAGCCGGCGGGGAGCCCGCCCTCCCCAGCCGCCTTCTTGTTGAACAGCGGGATGAAGGCCGCGGAAAATGCCCCTTCGGCAAACAGCGCGCGAAACATATTGGGCAGGCGGAAGGCGACGCCGTTGAAGGCGTCGGACGCGAAACCCGCACCGACATAGCGCGCCGCCAGCGAATCGCGCACCAGCGCCAGCACCCGGCTGGCGAGCGTCAGCCCGCCGACCGATCCCAGAGCGCGGACAAGTTTCATATCATGCCGCCCCGTCCCGCCGGACAGCCCCCTTCGCCCGCCCATCCCCGTCTGCGACAAACAGGGGCAGGACTGCAAGCGGCTCAGCCCGAACGGGAGTGAGGCTCATCGCCCGATGGTCAGGCGTGACCGGCCGGTTCGCCCGCGGTCGTCTGCATCTGCTGCGCCTGCTGCATGTAGAGCGAGCCGAAATCGATCGGGTCCAGCAGCAAGGGCGGGAAGCCACCGTCGCGGATGGCGTCGGCCAGCACGCGGCGCGCAAAGGGGAAGATGAGGCGCGGCGCTTCGGCCAGCATGAAGGGCTGGATCTGATCTTCGGGCACATTGCGCATGCCGAAAATGGCGGCATAGAGCAGTTCGACGGCGAAAGCCGTGCCCTGCGGGGCGATTGCCTTCACCTCGATCTTGAGCGACACCTCCAGCACTTCCTCGCCAACCTTATCGGCGCCGATGTTGAACTGGACGTCGATCTGCGGCTGGTCGGGCCATTGATAGACCGCCGGCGCATTGGGGTTTTCGAAGGACAGATCCTTCACATATTGGCTGATGAGCGCGATCTGCGGCCCGGTGTCCGCGCCATTGGGCTGGACGTTGATGGTGCTGTTGAAGTCGGCTTCGTCGGCCATATCCCTACCTTGACTTTCCCAGTTGGCCGGCGGCCGCTGGCCCCCGGAATATCAGTGCCCGCGCGCTTAGCAGGGCCGCGGAACAAGGGCAATGGCGGGTCGGGCACAGTCTATTTGAAGTTGGGGGGAAACATGCCTATGTTGTCGGGAACATCGTCCCGAACAAAGGGTATTTGCTTCCGTGTATGTGATCGTCATCCTCGCCATGATCGCCGGCTTTCTGGCGCTTCGGCTCTACTCCGTGCTCGGCAAGCGCACGGGCCACGAGCAGGAGCCGGCGCTGCGTCCTGCCGAGGATCGCGCGAAGGTCACGGTGTTGCAGCCCGGTCCTACCAACCATGGCGGAGGCGATACCGTTCGCCTGGCCGAAGGGCTGATTGCCCCCGGCGCGGAAACCGGCGTTCGGACGCTGATTGCGACCGATCGCAATTTCGATGTTCCCCAGTTCGTCGAAGGTGCCCGGAGCGCCTATAAGATGGTGCTGGAGGCGTTCTGGCGTGGCGACCGGGAAGAATTGGCGTGGCTTTGCGATGCCGATGTCTTGGCATCTTTCGAAGACGCCATCGCCGCACGCGAAGCGGACGGCCATGTGCTGGACAACCGTCTGGTGCGCATTGAAAAGGCGCAAATCATTGAAGCGACCGTCCGCGATGGCACCGCGGAAATCGCCATGCGCTTCGAAGCAGACATCGCTGCCGTTACGCGCGATCGCGACGGCAATGTCATCGCCGGATCGATGACCGACGCAATCGACACGAAGGATATCTGGACCTTCACGCGTGATATTCGCAGCGCCGATCCCAACTGGAAGCTCAGCGAAACCGACGAAGCGTGATCGCGGATCTGTTCGCAGCATGATGGGGCATCGCAAGGGGGGCGCTCTGGCGGTGGCGTTGTTGCTGTCGGCCTGCGCCGGCAGTGTCATTCCGCCATCACCAGGTGGCCCGGCGTCAGATCGCCCCAGCCCCACAGCGGCTGGTGATACCGCCGCCCGTCCCACGCCAGCCACTCCGCGTCCCACTCTTTCGGTAGACACGCCTGCGCCGCCCGGCATCGACACGACCACGGCGGCGGGTCTGGGCATCACCCGCGGGCCAGCAATCGCCGACCTGCTGCCCTCAGGCGAACGGTCGCGTCGGGCGCTACTTGCCTTTCGCTTGTCCTGCCCCGGCTTGATGCGGCGCGCGGACCAAAGCGGCCTGACGCGCGGATCGGATTGGAACAACGCCTGCGCGGCCGCCTCCAGTTGGCCGGAATCTTCAGCGAGCGAGTTTTTTTCCCGCTATTTCGAAGCGGTCCAGATCGGTGACGGCGCGGCCTTCGTCACTGGCTATTATGAACCCGAAATCGCAGGATCCCGAAGCCGTCAGCCTGGCTATGACGTGCCGATTTACCGCCGCCCGTCTGACCTGATCGACGTCGATTTGGGCCAGTTCAGCGACAGCCTGAAAGGCCGTTCGATTCGCGGCAAGGTGCAAGGCACCAAATTCGTCCCTTATGATGCCCGCAGCCAGATCGTGGCGGGATCGTTAGCGGGCCGGGGACTAGAACTGGCGTGGGCTGCGGACCCGGTGGAATTTTTCTTTCTTCAGATTCAGGGAAGCGGCCGCCTGCTGCTGCCCGATGGCGGCGTGATGCGTATCGGCTATGATGGGCAGAATGGGCGCGACTATACCGGCATCGGCAAGCTGATGAAGGATCGCGGACTGATTCAGGCCGGGTCGATGCAGGACATCATGCGTTATTTGCGCGCCAACCCGGCCGAGGGCGCGGCCATCATGAATGAAAATCAGAGTTTCGTGTTCTTCCGCGAGATCACGGGGCCGGGACCGCTGGGGGCGATGGGTGTGCCGGTGACGCCTGAAGCCTCCGTGGCCGCCGATCCTAAATATATTCCTATGGGCGCTCCGGTTCTACTGTCGCTTGATCGCGCCGAGCCCAACGGCATCTGGATCGCGCAGGATACAGGTGGAGCCATCAAGGGCGCGAACCGCTTTGACAGTTTCTGGGGTGCAGGCGCACAAGCGCGCGCAATCGCCGGAGGCATGTCCGCGCGCGGGAGCGCCCTTATCCTGCTGCCGATCGGGTCGACGGCCCGCCTCATTGGGCGCTGATTGGCCCCGCCATGATCCGGCGGCGGCTGAATGCAGAGGATGAAGCGCTCTGGGCGGCACTGATACGGTCGGTCCGGCCTTTGCGACCGCAACCAGCCCCGCCCGCGCGTCCCGCCGCGCCAACAACGGTCGAGCACCGTCCTCCAAGCCGTTCAGGGCCGCTTCCATCCCCTGTGCCACCAGCTTCATCGCGACCTTCACCCGCTGCAAAATTGGACGGAACCTGGGAAAAGCGCATTCGCGGAGGCAACATCAGCCCGGACATGAGCATCGATTTGCACGGGCACAGCCTAGCGTCGGCGCATGCGCGGTTGAATCAGGCCATGGCCTCCGCCGTGACGAACAATGCGCGCATATTGTTGGTCGTGACGGGAAAGCCCCCAAAGATGACGGAAAAAGCCGGCGTGTCGCGCCGCGGGGCAATCCGCGGCGAAATCGGCCATTGGCTGGAAACCGGGCCGCACGCGCATCAGATAGCCAGCGTGCGGATCGCCCATCCGCGCCATGGCGGCGACGGCGCGCTCTATGTGATTTTGCGTCGCAAAAAATAATCGAACTGCGCTTGCGAATGCTGACCGTTTCTTAACCACCGTCCGTCATATGCAACGGATTGGTGCTCCTTGACCGGAGCGTAAAGCGGGCGGGAGATATATGCGGGGGGTGACGTTGAAAAGCCGCGCCACTGCCTTCGCCTGCGCCGCAGGGGCTTTGGTGTTCACGCTGTCGCTGGTGCTGGGTTACTCGCCGGACCAGCAGGACGACCTGAATCAGGTCGGCCGCGCATTGATCATCGCTATTCTGTGCGGGACATTGAGCTGGGCCTCGACCAGCCGATCCATGGCAGCGACCGCAGCCGCCGTGGATACCGCGACCGAGCGGCTGTTATCAGCGGCTCATGGCGATCTGCAATCTCCCGTGTCACCCAATATCAGCGCCGAACTGCCGGACCTGTCCGTCGCGATGCAAAGCCTGTTCAGCCAGGTGCGCACCAATCTGGATCATGTGCAGAGTCTGGCGCTGTTCGACCAGGTTACTGGCCTCGCCAACCGAACCAGCTTTTGTCGGCAGGTCGAGCGGCACCTGACCGGTCGAAATACGGACGCCATGGCCGCCCTGTTCTTCATCGATCTTGACGGGTTCAAGGGTGTGAACGACAGTCTGGGCCATGCGGCGGGCGATCAGCTGCTAGCCCGCGTCGCAGGGCGGTTACGCGAAGTTGTTATGGCACAGGTCAGCGCCGGCACAGGCGACGCCGTGATCGGTCGTCTAGCCGGCGACGAATTCACCATGTTCTTCCCCTTCCTGCCAGGCCCCAGCGCCGCAGCCCGCATCGCGCGCGCCGTGCAGTTTGCGCTCAGCGAACGATTCGATCTTGGCAGCCAGCATGTCGAACTTGGCGCATCAATCGGCATCGCCTGCTATCCCGACCACGGCGACACCTTGTCGGCCCTGCTGCGCGCGGCCGACGTCGCCATGTATCACGCCAAGCATCAGGGGCGGGGACGAGCGGAAATCTACAGCTCTGAGCTGGCGCTGGAGGCGGCCGATCGCGCCGAGCTGGAGCGAGACCTGTTGCTTGCGCTGCAACGCGACGAGTTTTTGCTGGAGTTTCAACCTCAGATAGACGTCATCAGCGGTCAGGCGGTCGCGGCTGAGGCATTGGTACGATGGGCGCACCCGGAGCGCGATCTGGTCATGCCCGGCACGTTCGTCCCGGTCGCCGAGGAAAGCGGCACCATCGTCGCGCTGGGCGACTGGGTGATGAGCCGCGTTTGCGAGACGGCCGCGCGCTGGGCAGAAGCCGGGCAACGACAGCGAATCGCCATCAACATCAGCACCCGCGAACTGGCTCAGGCGGATTTCTTCATGCGATTGCGTCACGCGATGGCGACACACCGGACGCCGGCGTCAATGCTGGCACTGGAAATTACCGAATCTGTCGCGATGAATATGGAGCCCCGCATCCTCGACCAATTGGCCGCCATGCGGACCGAAGGCCTGCACATCGCCATAGACGATTTCGGGACCGGCTATTCCAACCTTGCCCGCCTGCGCGAACTGCCTGTCGACCGTGTCAAGATCGACCGTAGTCTGGTGCGCGACATCGCCAGTTCCGCAGAAGCCCGCACCATCTGCTCCGCGGTGGTCGGCCTGATCCAGGGACTGGGCATGGAGGTGGTGATCGAAGGCGTGGAAAATGAAGCCCAAATGGATGTGCTGCGCGTTATCGGATGCACTCTGTTTCAGGGCTATCATCTTGCCCGGCCAATGGATGAGCAAAGCTATCTGACCCGCTTTGCCGTCCCCTTGATCGTGCAGGAACGCCATATCGGCTGAAGATCAGGAAAGCCGCAGCGCCCGTTCCACGATGTGCGCATAGATGCTTTGAAGATCACGCAAATCCTGCAGCGCGACGGCTTCGTCCAGCTTGTGCATGGTCGCATTGTTAAGGCCGAATTCTACGACCGGGCATAGGCGCGACAGGAAACGGGCGTCGGACGTGCCGCCCGTGGTCGACAGTTCAGCGTCGACGCCAGTCACATCCCTGATCGCCGCGCCGACGATGTCCGACAGCACGCCCGGCGCGGTCAGAAAGGATTCGCCGCTGATCCGCGCATCCACCGTTCCGCCCTCCTGCGCCGCCAGCCTCGTGATCCGATCAATCAGCGATGCGCCGCTATGCTGATCATTGAATCGGATCGAGATACGCGCGGTGGCTTTTCCGGGAATGACATTATGAGCGGCGTTTCCGACTTCGATGTCGGTGATTTCGATATTGCTGGGCTGAAACCATTCCGTGCCCTCGTCCAATATCTCCGCCTCCACCGCCGTCAGGATGCGGACCAATCGCGGGATGGGGTTATCAGCCAGATGCGGATAGGCGACATGCCCTTGCGACCCGGCAACGCTAATCCACATATTGACCGAACCCCGCCGGCCAATCTTCATCACGTCACCCAGGCGTTGGGACGAGGTGGGCTCTCCAACCAGACACAGGTCCGGCCGCAGGCCGCGGGTCGCCATCCGCTCCATCAGGGCCAGCGTCCCAAAAATGGCAGGGCCTTCCTCATCGCCCGTGATGATCAGACTGATCGTTCCGGGCAAATCGTCTGGCAGATCGGCGAGCGCGGCAACAAACGCTGCAATCGCGCCCTTCATGTCGACCGCTCCGCGCCCATAAAGCAGGTCGCCGCGAATGTCCGGAGCGAAGGGATCGCTGCTCCATCCCGCGCCCGGAGGAACGACATCGAGATGACCAGCGAAGGCAAAATGCGGCCCAGCCCCGGTCGTGCGCCACGCCAGCAGATTTTCCACAGGTCCGTCGGGCGCCTCCCCCACGATAAATCGATCGACGGTAAAACCGAGCGGGGCCAGCATCGCTTCCAGCTCGGCAAACACCGCGCCGGTTGCGGGAGACACCGATGGACAGGCCAGCAAGCGCTGGGCCAGGGCCACGACATCATCATTGGTGCTGGTCATGCTCATGGCGACGCGTTAGCGAATGCCCCGGCCCTTGGCCAGCCGCACGGAAAGGAGGACGCCATGCCCCGCATCGATCTGGAGGATATCGTCCAGAGCAATGGCACAGGCTATCCGGCTGATCATGCCGCCCTTGTCCAGCAACGATGGGTGCGGCGGATCGCGCCGGCGGTGGGCCTTGCCGATTTTGGCGTCAGTCACGTCGTGCTGAAGCCCGGGGCCGCGTCGTCCCAGCGGCATTGGCATGAGGACGAGGATGAATTTATCGTGATGCTGGCCGGGGAGGCCGTGCTCGTGGAAGACGACGGGCGAACGCTGTTGCACGCTGGCGACCTGGCTGCATTCGTCAAAGGAGAGCCCAATGGCCATCAGCTGGTAAATGAAAGCGATGCCGACTGCGCTTTCATGGCGTTTGGACGACCTCCGTCGGGCGACTGCCATTATCCCGACATAGACCTGCTGTGGTCGAACGGGGCATACCGTCACAAGGATGGGAGACGATATTGACGATCGAGATTAGCCGCCGCGCTCTGGTCACCGGCGCGGGAAGCCTGATGCTTGCCGCACATACCCCCTCCGCCATGGCGGCGACCGCTCCAGGCCCGATCAAGCCACGCCGGCTGCGGGAAGGCGACACGGTAGGCCTGATCGAACCCGCCGGTTTTACAGACGACGCATTCGACCTCGATCTCGTCGAAGACACGATCAGGGCCATGGGCCTGAAGCCCAAGCGCGCGCCACATCTCATTGATCGCTACGGCTATCTGGCCGGAAAGGATGCGGACCGAGCGTCCGACGTGAACGTGATGTTCGCCGACCCTGCGATCAGCGCGATATTTGCCGTGCGCGGAGGCTGGGGGTGCGCGCGTATCCTGCCATTGCTCGACTGGAGGAAGATTCGAAGCAACCCCAAGCTGCTGATAGGCTTTTCCGACATTACCGCCTTGCATCTGGCCTTTGCCGCCAAGGCCGGCTTCACGACGATCCACGGCCCTAATGCATCGAGCAGCTGGGGCCAGTATAGCTGGGATGCGTTCCGGGCGGTCGCGTTCGACGCGGGCACGCCGACGCTGACCAATCCACAGGGGCATGAAGACCGGCTGGCGCAACGGATCGGCCGCGTTCGCACCTTTGGCACGGGCGTAGCGCGCGGGCGGCTGCTGGGCGGCAATCTGACCGTCCTGGCTGCATTGATGGGCACGCCCTGGCTGCCCGATTTTGCGGGCGCTATCCTCTTCATCGAGGATATCGGCGAAGCGCCATATCGGATCGATCGGATGCTGACACAGCTTAAACTTGGCGGAATTCTGGACAAGTTGGCTGGCGTCGCATTTGGCCAGTGCACCGATTGCGGGGCGGCAGGTCCGAGCTATGGCGGCTTCACCGTGTCGGAAGTGCTGCAACAGCATCTTGCGCCCTTGGGCATCCCTGCTTTCCAGGGCGGGCAATTCGGCCATGTCGCCAATCAATATAGCCTGCCGCTAGGCATACAGGCGGAAATGGACGCGATGACGGGCACGATCCGGCTGCTGGAGCCAGCGGTCAGTTAGCCGCCAGCGTGCGGGCGCACGTTCCAGCGCGCGCATCGCACCGAGCCATCGGCATCGACAGCGAATTCACCGAACGCGCCGGTGCGCAGTTTTGCGGGGGGAAGGCCAAGCGCAATCAGCGCAAAGCGGGCGGCCCCATTGCTGGTGATCAGCAGATCCGCCCCTTCCCCCGCATCGGCGAAAAAAGCGCGCCACGCCGCGATCCGGGCGGGTGCGTCTACTCGCCAGCCGTCTGGTGCGATGGCCTCGTCCTCCCACCGCGCGAGGGCCGCGGCGCCGATGCGCGCGACGACGGCATCCTCAGTCTTGCCCTCATCCGGGCCGTGGTCGATTTCGCCCAGCCATTCTCGTGTTCCGTCCAGTTCGTGGCCGGTCGCGACTGCGATTGGCGCTGCGGTCTGGCGCGCACGCAGGAGCGGGCTCGACAGCAAAAGGCGAACGTCGGTTCCCGCGAACCAGCGTCCAAGTGCGGCTGCCTGGGCATGGCCGCTGTCGACCAGCGGAATATCAGTGGCAGAGCCTATCCGCCGGGGCGCTTCGTTGCTGGCGAATGTATTGCCATGGCGGATGACAAAGATGCGGCGCACAGATGTCAAAGCGCCGGCGTCGGGTCGCCATGTTCAGCGATCAGGCGCTCAACCTTGCTGATGTCGGCTTCGGTATCGATGCCTGAACTGTCGAAACGCGGCGCATCGACGGCAACAGTCATGATCTCGATACCCAGTTCGATTAGGCGCAGTTGCTCCAGCCCTTCCAGGCGCTCCAGCATCGTGGGCGCGCAGGCCTCAAACCGCCGCAGCGCTTCCAGTTGATAGCCGTACAGCCCCACATGCCGCCAAACGGGGGAAAGCCCATCGGTAGCACGCAAACGGTCTTCATCGCGGATTGCGGGCAGAATTGCCTTGGAAAACCAAAGAGCCCGCCCGTTGGGCGCTCTGACACAGGTCGTGCCGCTGAATGGCGATAGCAGCTTGTGCTCCCGCAAGGCATCAAGCGACTCCCAATCCAGCGCAATCACCGGAGTCGCAACTTCCGCCCCGCTTTCCAACGCGGCCAGTACGGCACCAAGAGCGCCTTCGGGTTGGAAAGGCGAATCGCCCTGAAGATTGACGACGAAGCGCGGCCCCTCGGCGAACGACAGAGCCGCGGCCAATGCGCGGCCCGAACCGGTTGCAAGTGCGCTGTCGGTCATTACCGCCGGACATCCCGCCTCGCGGGCATGGGCCGCAATATCCTCATCGTCGGTCGCGACGACAAGAGCCACGTCATCCCTGTCCGAGATCGCCGCGCGCGCCATCGCGATCGTGCGATGCAACAGGGTCCGCCCTGCGATCAGCCGCAGCGGCTTGCGCGGTAACCGGGTGGACCCGGCACGCGCAGGAATGACGACAAGATGGTTCAGGCGACCCCTGCGTGCAGCAGATCATGCATGTGCAGCGCCCCGGTCAGCCGGCCATTTTCGCACACGAACAACAGCATGATATTGCGCTCATGCATCATATGCAGCGCCTCGGACGCCAATTCATCGGGTCCGACCGCTTGCGGCGTGACCGTCATGAAACGGCCGACCGGTTCCGTCAGATTCTGCTTGCCGGTCACGGTACGCCGCAGATCGCCGTCCGTGAACGCGCCGATCAGACGACCATTACGATCAACCACCGCCGTGCCGCCCAGCCGGGCGCGCGTCATTTCAATCGTTGCGTCGAGCAACGATGCGTCCTCCCGCACCATGGGAACCTGATCGTCGCTTGCCATGAGTTCCCGGACCTTGAGCAACTGCGCGCCCAACCGGCCATTGGGGTGGAACTTGTGGAAATCATCGGCGGAAAAGCCGCGCATTTCCATTAAAGACACCGCCAGCGCGTCGCCGAAGGCCATCTGGACCGTGGTCGAAGTTGTGGGCGCAAGCGCATTCGGGCAAGCTTCCTGGACATCCGGCATCAATATGCAAACGTCGGCAGCCTGAGCGACGGTGCTTTGCGGCTGGGCCGTCATGCCCATCAGAGGCACCGCGAACCGCTTGCAATATTGAATGATCGGACCGAGCTCGGTCGATTCACCGGAATGCGAGAGCATCAGCACGACATCGTCCGGCGTGACCATGCCCAGATCGCCATGGCCAGCGTCCGCCGGGTGCAGGAAGATGGCAGGCGTTCCGGTCGATGTCAGCGTCGCCGTCATCTTCCGCGCAACAATACCGCTCTTGCCAATCCCCGTCACGATGACACGGCCCCGCACCTTCATAAGCATGCCAACCATGCGCAGGAAGGTGGCGGCAAATTCCCGGTCGCTGAACTGCGCTTCGAGCGCCTGCAAACCACCGGCGGCGATGGACAGGGTTCGGCAAGCAGTATCCACGATACGGCTACCCGAGCCAAATGGCACAATCTTGGATGCTAATGTCGACACGCGCTCGCCCTTTAGTTTCGCCCGATGCCGCGAGCCCTGTCCCGCCGGCACAAAGACGCCGATCATCCGCCGATTTCGGTCAGTGATCTTTCCTCGTTCCGCGACCCTTTTGCCGATCAGCTATCGGCATGACACGACTGTCTACGCCGTTTCAGCGACTTATGGCAATCTATTTTGCAGCTGCGAAGAGATTAGAGGAAAGAAAAATATCGGTATCAAAATGATTGGTGAGACAAGACGAAGATAAATAGCGACGAACAGCGCAACCTTTTCAGGATCCTTGCGTGCACTTAATCTAGATCATTGTAACGCCGATACCAGTTCACGAATCGGGGCACGCCAGTTTCGATCGCGGTGCTGGGAAAGAAGCCGATATCCTGGACGATGGCGCTGATGTCGGCAAATGTGGCATGAACGTCACCCGGCTGCATCGGTTGGAAGTCGACCTGTGCTTTCATGCCAATCGCATCTTCCAGCACAGCGATCAGGTGCATCAGTTCCTCAGGCCGGTTGTTGCCGATATTGTACAGCCGGTGCGGCGCCCGGCTGCCGCCCGCCTTCAACGCGCCATCATCTGTGGGGGGATGATCGAGACAGCCTATGACGCCGTCTACGATATCGTCGATATAGGTGAAATCGCGCTGCATTCTGCCATGGTTGAACACCGGGATCGGCTCACCCGCCAATATCCTGGACGTGAATATCCACATCGCCATATCCGGCCGGCCCCAAGGCCCATAGACCGTGAAAAAGCGCAGCCCGGTCATCGGAATGCGAAACAGATGAGCGTAGGTTTCGCTCATCAACTCGTCCGCCCGCTTGGTCGCGGCGTAGAGAGATACCGGATGATCCACCCTGTCCTCCACCCTAAACGGCAAGCTTTCATTGCCGCCATAGACGGAGGAAGAGGATGCGTAGACGAGGTGACGGACATGGCGTTCGCGCGCCAGCTCCAGCATGTTGACATGCCCTGACAGATTGGACCGAACATAGGCATGGGGATTGACCAGCGAGTAGCGAACTCCCGCCTGAGCGCCGAGATGAACGATCGCCTCGATCACCTGGTCGGCCAGCGCCGCCTGAACCGCCGCCATGTCGGCAAAATCCAGTTCGTGAAAGGTGAAAAGCTTGCCATGGCGTTCGCGCAGAAGGTTCAATCGCGCCTGCTTCAAGGCGACCGGATAATAGTCGTTGAGATTGTCGATGCCGACCACGGCATGGCCCTGCCCCATCAGCCGGTCCGCAACATGCATGCCGATGAACCCCGCTGCGCCAGTGACCAATATCGTCATGCCATTTTCTCCGCCAAGGGCATCTACGACCCCCCGTTTTTGCCCTGCAGGCTGCTTTACAGCGCCGCGCCGCCCCTGCCCATAGAAGATCGGGTTTAGCCATTCCCTAATGATTCGCCGCTATCGCACCATCATGCCCATGGCTTTCCATCCCAGCGGTCCCGATGCCAACGGACAATGCTCGGCGCAGCGCGCGCGGTGGGCGGCGCTGGCATTGGATGCGGCCGAGCCCAATGCCTTCTATGCGCCGGATATGCTGACGACGGCGCTTAGTCATCTCGACGGCAACGGTCGGGTGCAGTTGATCGAAGCGGAAGCAAATGGAAACCTGATCGGCCTGTTGCCGGTCGTGACCCATGCGCGCCACGGACGACTGCCGGTCGCGTGCGTCGGCAACTGGATGCATGACCATTGCTTCATGGGCGCAGCGCTCATCCGGCGGGGCGCGGAACAAGCCGCATGGCGGGCCTTTCTGGCACAATTGGATGACGCCCCATGGGCGCCGGGATTTCTGCATCTTCAGGGGATCGACGCTGCGGGGGCCAATGCCGCGGCCATCGCAGCGATTTGTACGGAACAGCATCGGGACTGGCGCGAAGTGCATCGCTATGACCGAGCCATGCTGCATTCCGACCTTGGGGCGGACAGCTATTGGGAAACCCATGTGCGAGCCAAGAAGCGCAAGGAATTGCGCCGTCTTCAAAAGAGGCTGGGGGATCTTGGCGCGGTCGCCCAACGTTTGCTGACGGAGGCGTCGCAACTTTCCGAATGGGTCGAATCCTTCCTCGCGCTCGAAGCGGCGGGGTGGAAAGGCAAGCAAGGGACGGCGCTCGCCTGTTCGCACGCCGACAGCGCCTTTTTCCGTGCGGCTTGCGCCAGCGCGTTTCAAGCGGGCCGGCTGCATATGCTGCGGCTCGACCTCAATGGCCGGCCGATCGCGATGCTGGTCAATTTCCGCCATGGCGAGGGCGCCTTTTCCTTCAAGATTGCAATCGACGAGGAATTGGGCCGCTTTTCGCCGGGTGTGCTGATCGAAATCGCCAATCTGCACGCGGTGCAAGGCGATCCGGACATCGCCTGGATGGACAGCTGCGCGACCCCCGGTCATCCCATGATCGACAGCCTCTGGGCGGAGCGGCGGACGATCGTCCAATATCGGATCGCGCTGCGCGGGGCGGGCACCAGACGGCTGCAGCGAAGCGCGGCATTTGCGATCGCCAATGCAAGCGAGGCGATCGCCAGAAAGTTGAAAGGACGGGCATGACCATCGTGGACACCGCCGCCATATTCGCCGAATCTGCGCGCAGGGCTTTTGCCGCCGCCTATCCCGATAGGCCCGCGAAGCTGAGCCATGGGCTGGTCGGCCACAGCTTGCTGACGCTGGACGCATTGGCAGCACTGGCGGAGCGGATGCCGGCCGCATCGGTCGAATATAATCTGGGGAAGCTTCCGCTGGGCGTCCGGCCGGAAGACACGCCGACAAACGGGCTGACGCTGGGCGAAACGATCCGAACGATCGAAACCAATGGCAGCTGGGCGGTGCTCAAGAATGTTGAGCGCGACCCCGCCTATGGCGCGCTGCTTGACGCGGCGCTGGCGGAGCTGGAGCCGGTCGTGACGGCACGGACCGGGCCGATGCTGCACCGGGAAGCCTTCATCTTTTTGAGTTCACCGGGCAGCGTCACGCCGTTCCATATGGACCCGGAGCATAATATCCTGCTTCAGATCATGGGCACCAAGACGATGACGGTCTTTCCGGCGCGGGACGAAGAGTTGGTCCCAGCACAGAAGAGCGAGGATTTCCACGGCGGCGGTCATCGCAACCTGGAATGGCAAGATGGGTTTCAAACACGGGGCAAGGCCTTTCCGCTGGCGCCGGGCGAAGCCGTGCATGTGCCGGTAAAGGCGCCGCATTTCGTGGAAAATGGCCCGGCGGTATCTGTCAGCCTGTCGGTGACCTGGCGGTCGGACCGGTCGGTGGCAGAGGGCGAATTGCACAGTTTCAATGCGCTGCTGCGCAAGCGGGGATTGCCCATTGGCGCGGTTAGCGAACGGCCCGAGCGGCAGGGCATGCGCCGGCTGGTCTATCGCATCATGCGGAAGCTGGGCGCCTGAGCAGACGGCGCAGCAGCGCTTCGAGTTCCAGTCGGGGCGAGAAACGCTCGACCATCCACCATTCCAGCCGTTCCTCGCAGGTGGCGAGGCTCTGCTTGTAGCGATCCTTGCCGGCGAGGAAAGAATAACGGGACAGCGCGCGCGCGGCATAATGATCGACCGCTGCGGCGTGGCAGAGCAGGCCGGGCTTGTCCTTAGCCCCGCGCGGCGGAGCGAAGGCGGACTGGTAGTTCATCGCGACGCCGGCGTGGACGAAGGTCACAAGCAGGCCGACAAGGTCCGGACCGTCGGTAAGGCGCAGCAGTTCCACCTCCCCGCCGGCAAGGCCCCGCGCCGTCAGCGTCTCGACGAAGACCTGGAAAGCGGGATCGTCCCAGGCATTGTCGGCATGGCGGCCCTGGTTAAGCTGCGCCATGTCGGCAATCCAGGGAGCGATGTCATCCGGCGTGGCGCGCGTGACCTGGGGCAGGATGCCGCCGCGATCTTTGAGCGCGCGGCGGATCTGGCCGCGGCTGTTGGCGCTGAGCAGCGAGAGATAATCGCCGTTTGCGGCGCGGACGGCGTCAAGGTCAACCTGATAGACCGGCGAGACGTCGCGGCACATGTGGCGGCGGGCGGGGAGATCGAGCAGCGGGCTGCCCGGTTCCATGCCGCTGAGGCGCAGCGCCCGCCAGTCCCGGCGGGAAGCGAGCGCGGCGATGGCGGCAATGGTGGCTTCGGGGGCGAAATCCCGGTCGGTCAGCAGGCCGTTATATTCGATATAGGGCCGGTCAGCGGCAGGATTGCCGGACTGGTTGAGGCTGAGCGTCGCGACCGGTCCCAACAGACGCGGCTGCATGGCATGGCCCACCAGCGCCAGCGCAACGTCCCTGCCCTCATCATCGACCACGGCCAGCAGTTCAGGTTCAACCCTGTAGCTGTCGAGCCAGGCGCCGATCCAGGTCCAGCGCAGGAAGAAGGATGCGTCCGAGCGCGCCTCCAGCGCCTGCCAGCGCCGGGCCAGCGCAGCCCGGTCGGGCCGGGAAAAACTCGCTTGATAGGACATGGCGCTCCTTGTGGCAGAGCGCGCCCCTGGGTCAAGCGGCCGATCAGGCCGTGATGCGGCGGGCGGGATCGACGGTGCCGTCGCTGCGCACGCCCGCGCGGGCAAGGTCGCCACGCATATGGCCGGTAAGGAAGCGCACCCACATCAGGAAATCGGCGCGTAGCGACCAGAGCGGATAGCGAAAGGTCGCAGGGCGGTTGCGTTCGACGAGGCCATGGCCTGCCCAGGCAAAGCCATAGCCCGCAACCGGCAATGCCAGCGCCAGCCACCAGCCCCCGATGAGCGGCGCGCTGGCCACCATGGCGACGACCAGGCTGGTGCCCGCATAATGGAGCGCGCGCGTGCCCGGACGCGCATGCTCCTGAAGATAATAGGGCCAGAAATCGCGAAAATGACGCATCACTCTCCCCCGAATTTTATCCGTTCCCCTGTAACGCGCGGGGGCGCGCGCGATTAAGTCTTTTGCGCCGGTCCGTACGCCCTTTCCGGGGCATAGAGAAAATAGTCATAGGCCGCGCGCGCGGCTTCGGCGATGATGCGGTCGCGCGACTTGTGCCCCTTGCTGTCCTTCATGACGAAGGCGACGACGGCGAAGCGGCGGCCATCGGGTAGGCGCACGACGCCGACATCATTGCCGGTGCCGTTGAGCGAGCCGGTCTTGTGCGCGACGGCGGTGCCGGGCGGCAGCATGCCGATGATCCGCCCCTTGCCGGTTTCGCAATGCGCCATGATGGTGAAGAGCCGCTGGGTGCTGTCGGCCGACAGCGCCTTGCCCGATTCATAGGCGGTGAGCAGGTCGAGCATCGCCCGCGGGGTGGAGGTATCCTCAATTTCCGTCGCGAAAGCGAGATTGGGAAGGTCGCGCAGGTCGCGGGTGACAAGCATGGGATCGGCGCGGCGGGCGGCGTCGGCATTCTGGCGGAAACGGCCCGACAGTGGATGGATGCCCATGGCGCGATAGAGAAGATGCGCGGTATCGCTGTCGACACGCAACCCGTCGACGCCAAGCCCCTTGACGAAATGCGTGATCGCGGCCGGCCCGCCGGCGCGCGCGACAAGCACGTCGGTGGCGTTGTTGTCGCTTTTTTGCAGCATCAGTTCGAGCAGCCGCTGGACCGACAGTGACGCGCCGGGGCGGGAAAACATCCACGCGATACCGCCCTCGCTCGCCAGCGCGGGGTCCAGCGCCAGTTGATCGTCCAGCCGCACATCGCCCGCGTCGATCAGCGCGAAGATGCGGCCGGCGACCGCCACCTTGTAGGCGCTGGCCATGGGAAAGAGCGTGTCGCCGTTGATCGCCTGCGTCTCACCGGTCTGAAGATCGCGTACGGCAATGCCGACCGTGCCGTCCGACAGGGTGGCGAAGCGTTCGAATTCACCCAGCAGCTTGGCCTGCGCCGACTGTTCGACCAGCGGGCGCGGCGGCGGGCCAAAAGCGTCGGCGCTGGGCAAAGGCGCGAAGAAGAGGCCAAGGCCGGCGAGCGCTGCGCCGCAGCGGGCAAGATGGGCGCGCGAAACCTGCGCGCGGACGGCGGTGAGGCCGGAGAGCGAAAAGCGGGAGGCGGAGGGCATGCCCTGTCCTTGCGCAAGCCGGCGCGCATGGCAAGCCCCTGCACAGCCTCCAGCGGTTGACGCGCCGCAATTGGCCGACCATCACCCCACGACATGAGCACCCCTCTCCTGCTGCCCGGCGCCTGGGCCACCGCCCTGTCCGGCCGGATCGACGACACCGACCTGACCGCAATCGCGCAATTTGTGGATGGCGAAATGGCGGCGGGAAAGCGCGTCTTTCCAGCGCAGGACGATATCTTTCGCGCCCTTACCCTTACCCCGCCGGAGGCCGTCAAGGTCGTGATATTGGGCCAGGACCCCTATCATGGCGAGGGACAGGCGCATGGATTGTCCTTTTCCGTGCAGCCGGGCGTGCGCACGCCGCCGTCGCTGCGCAACATCTACAAGGAGTTGCACGCGGACCTGGGGATCGCACCGGCCGGTCACGGGCATCTGGACCATTGGGCGCGGCAGGGCGTACTCCTGCTCAACAGCGTGCTGACGGTGGAGATGGGCAAGGCCGCGTCGCACCAGGGCAAGGGCTGGGAAAAGCTGACCGACGCGATCGTGGCGCAGGTGGCGGAGCGGGTGGTTCCGAGCGTGTTCCTGCTGTGGGGCGCCCATGCGCAGCGCAAGGCTGGCGCGATCGACGAAGCGCGCCATCTGGTGATCCGGTCCGCCCACCCTTCCCCTTTGTCGGCGCACGGAGGCTTTCTGGGATCGCGGCCCTTTTCGCAGGCCAACGCCTTTCTGGAGGCGCAGGGGCGTGGCGGAATCGACTGGGCGCTGCCGCCAATAGAAACGGACATGCCCCGATTACTGTGACGCCGGGCCGGCGGGAGCGAACGGCGAACCGGCAGGGCGACAGGAGCGAAGTTCACAATGTCGTGGGGCTTTTTCGGCCCGAAGCGACCACTACGCGCCTGCGAAGCGACCACGAAGCGACACCCAAGCGACAGGGCTAAAAGCGCCGAGGGCCTGTGCGATTGGCCGATATCGGGCGGATTGGTGCTGATGCCGGGGATGGCCGCGACTTCCCTATCGAAGGCGCGAGCCGGAGATGGATCCCCGCCTGCGCGGGGATGACGGGATGAGACGCGTCGGTTCACCGCAAAGGATAGATCAGACGAAATCCTATATTGGAAGGCTTTTTATCGGCGCGGCGACGTGACCAGTGCGCGGGAAGCGAGAATGTGGCAGGTAACAGCGCCCGTTCCTTATCATCGTCCTCGCGAGGGCGGATAGCCGCCTCTCCTGCGCCGCATTTGCGCTAACGTTCGCAGATAGGTTTTCGCTTTGTCCTGCCGCCGTTCTTAAGGTGGTGGAAATGACGGAAAGGGTGGATTGCGGACTGTCGCCTTTCGGGTGGTCAGGTGAGAAGAGCAGGCACGCCTAGCCCTTTGGACGAAGCCACTTGGTCACGTCAGGCTCCATCCAGCCCAAGTCCTCGCGCAGATCGAACGCGTAGCATTGGTTCCGCAACGTCTCGATCGCCAAGCCAAGGCCCATTCGATAGCCGTCGTCGAATTCGGTATTCCCGGTGATATCCACCAGACGCTGCTGAAGGTCGATCACGGTATCCCGTAACATTAGGGCATGGGGCGAGGGTTCGTCTCTCATAGCCTATCATCGCAGGTAGGCCGTGCACTGACAACAGAGCGCGGCAGAAATGTCAGCTATCGAGATCAGCGAACCAACTCAGCTAGGTTGGACGTTGGTCGCCTACAGACCACCCCCTTCATTCCGAATGCCAATGTATGAATGTCAAACCTGATAAGAAAATACAGAATGATAATATCGCAATGCCCCACCATTCCAGAGTTTCAGGGACGAAGTGAAATGACAGCGCCATCAGGGGAGCCTCAATCAAAAGAAGGCAGGCAATCGTCAACCACGCCGATGGATTGAGAGGTAAGTAGTTATATCCGAGCCAGCGCCGGAAGCGGGGTTTGTCCATCGGCGTATAATAGCAACACATCCAATGTCTGCAATCGCGGCGCTGCTTAGAGCAATTGAATGGCAAAAAATGGTCGAAACGCGAACGTCACGTTCACTCCGATCAGGTAACGCATTAGACTGCGGCATTCGCACAAAGATGAAGCGTGGCGGGCAAGGGACGTTCCACTGGCGACGGGGGAAAAGCCTCCATCGGCCTTTGGCCGGCCATCTTCCCTTCCGGGGGCGGAAGCCGTGATGGTGGCGGTATCGGATGGCTGAAAAAAACGGCCCGGCATGGTGGCCGGGCCGTCCAGTGCTTCCACCCACGCGCGCGGAGGGAGTATATGTGTCTCCGCGCGATGGCTGTTGTCGCGGGCCAGCGGCCGCGAATGCGGGGGGCCTGTCGATCGGCGCATCCACCGTCCCGCCATGCCATCGGGAACAGACAGGGCGAAACGGTGGACGCCGGCGCGGCTTGTCCGCGCCGGGGATGGATCAGGCCGCGAACTGGTTCATCGTATTGTGCGCGCCGCCCGCCTTGAGCGCCGCTTCGCCGGCGAAATAATCCTTGTGATCGTCGCCAATGTCGGAGCCGGCCATATTCTGGTGCTTGACGCAGGCGATGCCCTGCCGGATTTCCTCGCGCTGGACCTGCTTGACATAGCCCAGCATGCCTTCCTCCCCGAAATAACGCCGGGCCAGATTATCGGTGCTGAGCGCGGCTGTGTGATAGGTTGGCAGGGTGATGAGGTGATGGAAGATGCCCGCTTCGCGCGCGGCATCCCGCTGAAAGGTGCGAATACGCTCGTCCGCTTCGCGGCCAAGGTCCGTGTCGTCATAGTCGATGCTCATCAGGCGCGCGCGATCATAGGCGCCCACGTCGCGCCCATCCTGCTCCCAGGCATCATAGACCTGCTGGCGGAAGTTGAGCGTCCAGTTGAAGCTGGGCGAGTTGTTGTAGACCAGCTTGGCGTTGGGGATGACCTCCCTTATGCGGCTGACCATGCCGCCAATCTGGCCGATATGCGGCTTTTCGGTTTCGATCCACAGCAGGTCCGCGCCATTTTGCAGGGCAGTGATGCAGTCGAGCACGCAGCGGTCCTCGCCCGTGCCGGGGCGGAACTGGTAGAGGTTGCTGGGCAGGCGCTTGGGCCGCAGCAGCTGGCCGTCGCGGGTGATGAGCACGTCACCATGGCCGATGGTGGAGGCATCGACCGGTTCGCAGTCGAGGAAGCTGTTATACTGATCCGCAATGTCGCCGGCTTCGCGGACATAGGCGATCTGCTTGGTGAGGCCTGCGCCCAGACTGTCGGTGCGCGCGACGATGACGCCGTCATCGACGCCCAGTTCCAGGAAGGCGTAGCGGACTGCGCGAATCTTCGCGAGGAAATCTTCATGCGGAACGGTGACCTTGCCGTCCTGATGCCCGCACTGCTTTTCGTCCGAAACCTGATTTTCGATCTGGATGCAGCAGGCGCCCGCTTCGATGAATTTCTTCGCCAGCAGATAGGTCGCCTCTGCATTGCCGAAACCCGCGTCAATATCGGCGATGATGGGGACGACGTGGGTTTCATAGGCGTCGATGTCATGGCTGATCTTGGCCGCGCGGACTTCATCGCCAGCTTCGCGCGCGGCGTCGAGATCGCGGAACATCATGCCCAGCTCGCGCGCATCGGCTTGCTTGAGGAAGGTGTAGAGTTCCTCGATCAGCGCGGGGACGCTGGTTTTTTCGTGCATGGACTGGTCGGGCAGCGGGCCGAATTCGGACCGCAGCGCGGCGACCATCCAGCCCGACAGGTAGAGGTAGCGGCCCTTGGTGCTGCCGAAATGCTTCTTGATGGAGATCATCTTCTGTTGGCCGATGAAGCCGTGCCAGCAGCCCAGCGACTGGGTGTAGGCGGCCGGGTCCGCATCATAGGCGGCCATGTCGCGCCGCATGATCCCTGCCGTGTAGCGGGCGATGTCGAGCCCGGTGTTGAACCGGTTTTGCAGTCGCATGCGCGCGACGGATTCGGGGGCGATGCCATCCCACCCCGCCTGGTCGCTGATCAGGCCGTCCGCTTTCGCAATCTCGCTTTGATAGGTCATGTCCGCATCCCTCTGTCTGAACGATATGGACGACGACTTAGACAGGTGCGCGAGGGTAAGGGATGGGGCATGGCGTTCAGTTGTCGATCTTTACAGATTTTCGATGTAAAGTTGTAAGGTCTGTTATGAGGAGGCCTTATGGCGAAGGACAGGCCCGTCTATATGGGGCCAAGATTGCGGCGGTTGCGCCGTGAACTGGGGCTGACCCAGGCGGACATGGCGGCGGATCTGGAGATCAGCGCATCCTATGTCGCGTTGCTGGAGCGCAACCAGCGGCCATTGACCGCCGACATGCTGCTGCGGCTGGCGCGCACCTACAAGCTGGACATGGCGGAAGTGGCGGGCGACGGTGGCGCGGAACAGACGGCGCGGCTGGGCGCGGTGCTGAAAGACCCGATGTTCGCGGACATCGACCTGCCGCCGCTCGCCAGCGAGGATGTGGCGGTCAATTATCCCGGCGTTACCGAGGCCCTGCTGCGGCTCTACACCGCCTATCGCGAGGAGCATCTGGCGCTGGCCGACCGCAGCGTGGGGCGGGCGGATGCGGCCGAGGCGCCCGACCCGGTGGCGGAATCGCGCCGGTTTCTGGCGGCGCGGCGCAACAGCTTCCCGCTGCTGGACGATGCCGCCGAGCGGCTGGCGAGCGAGGCGGAGGCGGAAGGCGGTCTGGCGGCCTGGCTGAAGGCCCGGCATGGTTTGCGCGTGCGGCGGCTGCCGTCGGACGTGATGGCGGGATCGGTCCGGCGGCTGGACCGGCATCGCGACGCGGTGCTGCTGGACGATGCGCTGGACGGGGCGAGCGCGCAGTTCCAGCTGGCCTTGCAGATCGCCTATCTGGAGATGCGCAAGAGTTTCGACGCATTGTTGAAGGACGGCCAGTTCAGCGGGGACAGCGGGCGGCGGCTGGCGCGGCGGGCGCTGGCGAGCTACGGCGCGGCGGCAATATTGATGCCCTATGGCGCTTTCGCCAAGGCGGCGGAGGCGCGCGCCTATGATGTCGAGGCGCTCGGCCGCCAGTTCGGCACCAGTTTCGAGCAGACCGCGCATCGGCTCACGACATTGCAGAAGCCGGGGCAGGAGCGCGTGCCCTTCTTCTTCCTGCGGGTCGATCCAGCGGGCAATGTCAGCAAAAGGCTGGACGGGGCGGGGTTCCCCTTCGCGCGGCATGGTGGGTCCTGCCCGCTCTGGTCGGTCCATCGCGCCTTCGAGCGGCCGCGCGAGGTGATCACCCAATGGCTGGAACTGCCCGACGGGCAGCGCTTCTTTTCGATCGCACGGACGGTCACGGCGGGCGGGGGCGGCTGGGGTGCGCCCAAGGCCGAACGTGCGATCGCGCTGGCCTGCGCGGCCGAGCATGCGCATCGGCTGGTTTATGTGCGGGACATGGGAAGCAGCGATCCCACGCCGATCGGCGTCACCTGCCGCCTGTGCCACCGCACCCAATGCATGGCGCGATCCGCCCCGCCGATTGGGCGCGAGATGATGCCTGACGATTATCGCCGCACCCGCGCGCCATTTGGGTTTGGTGAGGGGTGAGGTTCTACGCGCTCAGTCGGCTGGCTGGCGGTAGAGGGGGAGGCCGAGGCCGCGGGCGATCGCCATGGCGCGCAGGGCGAAGCCCAGCGTCGCGGCGATGAGGCCGGCGACCGGCACGTCGAGGCCGATCCAGCGCAAGGCCACGAACAGGCCCGAAGCGAAAGCGGCGGCGGTGACGTAGAGTTCGGGACGCAGCAGGATAGACGGCTCGCCCGCCAGCAGGTCGCGCATGATGCCGCCGACGCAGCCAGTGACGACGCCCATCATGCCCGCGACGAAGGGTGGAACGCCGAAGCTCAACGCCTTGGCCGCGCCGAACACGGCAAAGGCGGCGAGGCCGATGGCGTCAAGCCAGTCAAGCGCGCGGTCGCTCCACCAGCGGCGCGGCGTGAACCAGACGATGACGGCCGCGCTCATGCAGGCCATGGCCGGCACCGCGTCCACGACCCAGAAGACGGGCGCACCGATCAGCAGGTCGCGCACAGTGCCGCCCCCTACCCCCGTCACCAGTGCGAAGAAGGCGAAGGTGACGAGCGTCTGTTGCAGCCGCGCGGCGGCCAACGCGCCGGACGCGCCGAAGACGAAGGTGCCGACGATGCTGAGCGTTTCGAGCACCGGGCCGATGGACGTGGCGAGCGAGGGGGTTGGCGGGAGCATGGCGCTTTCAACTATGTTCGTTCGGGCTGATGGCTTGGCTGGTGCCAGTTTCAAAGAGAGGCAGGGCTTCGACCTCGATCAGCCCGAACGGGATGGCGTCTATCGTCCGCCCTTTTCGCTGGCGAGCCGGCTCATCAGGATGGCGGCGCGCTTGGCCTGGCGTTTCATGCTGGCAAGGTCGACGCGTTCGGCCGGGCTGTGATCGCCGGTCGAGGCAGGGCCAAGGCCGACAAGCCCGTCCACATCCTGCGCGACGAAGGCGATATCGCCCGCGCCGCGTTTCAGCGGATCGAGCGCGGGCATGTCGGCGAGGCCAAGGTCGCGATTGACGAGGTTCAGCCGGTCGAGCAGCGCGCGGTTGCCCGGCGTCGGCGCCATGGAGGGATAGCCAAGGTCAAAGGCGATGGTGGCCGACGTCCCGGGCAGATGATCCTGCCCGACAATCTGCTGCATCCTGGCCTGCACGCGTTTCGTCTGCTCTTCGCTCAAGGTGCGGAAATCCCCCTTGGCGACGGCGATGGGCGGGATGATGTTAGTCTTGCCGGTGACGGCGATGCGCACCCCGTCCTTGTCGACCTCCGCGCTCTGGCCGCCGCCGATCAGGCCGACATTGAAGGTCAGATTGGGTTCGGGCAAATCCTGGCGAAAGCGGGTGATGATGCGGGCGAGTTCGTAGATCGCGCCGTCGCCCGCTTTGGCCGAGAAGATGCCCGAGCTATGCCCCGATTTGCCGGTGGCGGTCAGCGTCCAGCTATTCGATGAGCGGCGGGCGATGGCGCCCATATCCTTGCCATCCTCCTGCGAGAGGCCTTCGAAATCGAGCGCGACATCGGCGCGCTTGCCCGCCGCGATGAGGTCGGCGCGGGCGACCGAGAGAGGTTCGCCCGAATCCTCCTCGTCGCCGGTGAGCACCACCTCTATATTCGCGTTTTTGAGCGTCCCTGCGGCTTGCATCGCCTGGAGCGCGAGCAGCATGGTGGCGACCCCGCCCTTATTGTCGGCCGCGCCGGGGCCAGTGGCGAAATCGCCATCGCGCGTGAAGCGCTGAAACGGCGAATCGGGTTCGAACACGGTGTCGAGATGGCCGATCAACAGCATTTTCGTCGTGCCCGGCCGCCCCTTGTGCGTGGCGATGAAGTGCCCGGCGCGCTTGGCCGCATCCATGGGCTTCCATGCGACGGTGAAGCCCAGCGCTTCAAATTGCGGGCGGAGCATGTCGGCCACGGCCTTCACGCCCGCCATGTTCATCGATCCGCTATTCTGGTTCACCAGCTTTTCGAGCAAGGCGACGGTCGGCTCATAGCCCGCTTCGACACTCTCCCCCATCCTGCGTTCGGCGGGGCTGAGCGCGGCATGGGCGATCGGCGCGCCGCCCAGCAGCAAGGCGGCGCAGACGAGCGTGCGAATCATTTCGCCAGTTCCGCCTCGATCGCGGCGACCAGGGCGGGATCATCGGGATTGGTGGTCGGCGCGAAGCGCGCGGCGACGCTGCCATCCTTTGCGATCAGGAATTTCTCGAAATTCCAGAGGACCTCAGGCGCGTCGCCGGGCGTGATGCCATAGCCGACCAGCTTTTCACGAAACGCGTCCCCTTCCCCCTGGGCGGCCGGCTGCGCGCTGGTGAGCGCGGCATAGAGTGGGTGCTTGTCCGGGCCGGTGACGACGATCTTTTCGAACATCGGAAAATCGACGCCGAAATTGGTGGTGCAGAAGGTCACGATCTCGTCATTGCTGCCCGGTTCCTGGGCGCCGAAATCATTGGCCGGGAAGCCGGTGACGACCAGCCCCTTGTCCTTGTAATCGCGATAGAGTTTCTCCAGCCCCTCATATTGCGGGGTGAGGCCGCATTTGGAGGCGACGTTGACGACCAGCACCACCTTGCCCGCATAGTCGGCGAGGCTGGCGTCATCGCCCTTGATGGTCTTGAGCGGAATTTGCTGGATATCGGCCATGTCGTGTCTCCCTGAAAAATCGCGATGGGCGCGACCTTGGCATCAAATGGCCGCGCCGAACAGATGCCCCGCACCCGCGGTGACCGCCATGGCGAGCGCGCCCCACAGAAGCGTACGCAGCACCGAGCGCGGCGGACTGGCCCCGCCCAGCCGCGCGCCGACGAAGCCGAGCAGCGCCAGGCAAGCGAGGCAGATGGCGACGATGGCGGGAATCGCGGTGGCGGCGGGCGTCAGGGCGGCGGCGACCACCGGCGGGGT